>JAQWLN010000104.1 GCA_029247265.1 Fuerstiella sp. | reverse complement strand
AGTCGATCCAACCCGACGGAGGACGTGGCCTCATGCAACAACACATGTGGGCCGCTCCGGACAGTTTCCGAATCGACATGCCAGGACTGAATGATCCGGCCGGCGACTATGTCGTCGTCATTGGAAAATCGGCAGCTCATCCTGCCATTTGATACGTACGAAATCGGCGCACCTGCCGAGTTAGTACCACCAAGGGTGAGCAACACGTCCAACTGCCATGTGTCCACCGAGCCTTCATTCACGACATGAGCGATCTTCAATACACGAAACCGCCCTTTTCCGTCCTGGGGGACTGCGTGGATCCCCTCGACCAGAAACCGTGAAAAACCATCTGCATCCACGTTCGTTGAGCCGGTCATGTCGACTGCGTAGGTGGTCTCGGTGATTGACGACTTTTCGACGATATCTGCGGAAGTGCGTTGCGGCACGACGCCGGAAAAATCCTCATGGAAAAACCCGGCCAACTGACCCGTGGAGCGTTTCTGAAGTTCGGCCACCAGCTTCCGACCGACGTACGTTTCGATTTCGAACGTAACGTGCTCGGCGTCCCAGATTTCCTTCTGTTTCGCTTCCTCCAAACCGGTGAATCCAGCGGAAGCTTCAACCTTCGGTACCGATTGCCGCCCCCACTGCCACCAGCCCGCGCCAGTGCAAAGAATCAACAACATCAGAATTAGAAGTCGGTATTGCTTCATGCGAAAAAACAACGCATAAAAAGAGGGTGTCTGGGGAAGAACCGAACTCAGTCACCAATTCTCACAGTCATTGGGCAGTAGTCCTTGAACTCAGTGTATTTTGGCGTGACAGCGCGGTCAATGACGTCGCCGTTGTCCAACACGGAAATGACACCGCCTCAGACCTTCCACGTAATTTTGATATTTGCATGAGGCGCGTACGGGTGAACACGCTTGGCGTGGCGGACTCCCCGGAAACAAGTCGTATGCCGTGAAGCCAGAATTTTGTGCGCATGGTGATGAATTGCTGGGGAGGGATACACCTGAATGCGCGTGACTTCGGAACCCCGCAGCCAACTGCAGCCGCAATCGCCCTTTCACCCAAAACGACGTAAGCCGATGACGATTCCTCAGGGATTATCCCCTCTTCGCCCGGACTGTTTCGGTCTCTGCCCGGTTCCCCGCCTACGATCATCGTGTGGGCTTGAGGATGGGGCGTCAAACACAAGGAAGTCCTCTGAACGCCGGTAGGCGAACGTCAGAGTCATCGCGTTGTCTCCAACGTGCCGCAATGAAGTAAACTGACTGAAAGCGTCGACGACGACATTGACCCGTGTGGGCAACGGCGGCAGTTGGCGTTTCAGGAAATCAACGACCAGCTTCTCATTATCGATCTGCTCAATAATCTGTTGCACTGAAATCACAGCCTTCGGGTGTCGGGCCCGAAGTTCATTGCGAAAGACGTGTTTCACTTTCGCGTAATATGGGTCGTTAAAACGAAGGTACTCGTTCACACAGAACGTTCCGTCAACAATCTGAGTCACTCGCAGATCGTGACCCGCACCATCTCGTCGCCAATGTCGAACAGCGTCACCGACGGTAGATCGTTCGCACTGACCGAAATAGCCCCCAAGACAGACGACATGCGTGATGTGCGAAAACTTGATATCAAAGTGCCCAACGTCAGATGACAGAAACGCCGTTGGATTCCAGTCGTCGTACAGATACATCCAGCCGGGATTTGAGGAGTTGTATTTGTCGTGCAGATAAACGACCGGCAGCCCGGAGCGCTTCATGGTGGCGACAACCTGCCGGACACCCTTTAGTGTCGTCCCCAGCGGGTCGAAATGGCGCGAACCATGAGTGACAAACGCCACTGTCGGTTCAACGATCTGCAGTTCTGACGGTTCCGTAAACTGCGGTTGCCAATCATATGGTTCAAAGGTCTCCGCGATCGGGAGACGCAGCGACAAGACAGCGATCGACAGCAGATTCAGCATCAGACGATACTCATACAAGTCGAGTCAGATCAGGCGACACCTGCTAAGTCAGCGAAATGAACAACGATAACACAGGAATCCTGCCACACCGTAGTTCGCGTCAGGGCTCAATTATAGATGCAACTGATGTCTGCGGGATAGCCTATCTTTTTCGGCGACATGTTCATGCCACCCAGAGGCTCACAGTTGCGTGCGCATCGTTGTCGATCCCTGTTCTCCGTGGATTGTCGCCGCTGCGGCATTCTATACGATGCGCGCTGTGGAGCTTACTTGTGCCTGTAAATTTGAGACGTACAACCGCCTCTACCGTAAAACCTCTGGTTTGTTGCGATTGACGATTCGCATGACAATGTCGAATGCCGTTTTCCACGCGTTTTGCCGAACGCAAGTATGCACCGTAAATCTCATCTGTCATTCGTTGTGTAATTCAGAGTGCAAGAAAGAAACTCCTGCACCTCTTCTTAAGCATCAATAAGCTCTTGTCTAATCATTCACCTTCTTTCCAGTCAGAATCTGCCATGTCTCGTACTTCAACATTGCATCTGCTGCTCTTCGCGTTCGCACTTATTGCAGCCAAACTTTCGCCAGCCGCCGACCGTCCCAACGTCATTTTTCTAATGGCCGACGACCAGGCCACGTATTCCATGGGCTGCTACGACACTCCGGGAGCAAAAACGCCGAATCTGGACAAACTAGCTGACGACGGAATCGTCTTCGACGCACATTACGACACGACCGCCATCTGCATGGCCAGTCGAGCCAACGTGATGACTGGAATGTTCGAATACAAAACCGGATGTAATTTTGAACATGGAGCTCTGCTTCGCGATCATTGGACTAAAGCATACCCCGTGCTGCTGCGGAAGGCCGGGTATCGAACGGCGTTCGCCGGCAAGTTTGGATTCGAAGTAACCGACAAGTCGGGAAACAAGGGCGTGCTTCCGGATGGGGACTTTGACGTCTGGGGGGGTGGACCAGGGCAGACGTCGTACGACACTAGAAAGAACAAGTCGATGACAAAGTACGTCGACGAGTTTCCTCATTCAACATTGTCGTATGGAGCATTCGGGCATGACTTCGTGACCGAATCAGCCAAAGGGGACGAACCGTTCTGCCTGTCGATCAGCTTCAAGGCTCCCCACCATCCCGTTCAGCCGGATCCGAAGTTCGATGACGTTTACAGAGACATGACGTTCTCCAAACCAGGCAATTATGGTCGCAACTTTGGAGAACACTTCAGCCTGCAGAGTCGTCAGGGACGCCAGTACGAACGCTTTCACAGCTGGAAATACAGCACTGAATACAACAAGGTTATGGCACTGTACTTCCAGCAGATTTACGCCATCGACGTTGCCGTCGGCATGATTCGAAAAGGCGTCTCCGAGGCGGGTGTCGCTGACAACACGGTCATTATTTACACGTCCGACAACGGATTCATGAATGGTTCGCACGGGTACGGCAGTAAAGTTCTGCCCTATGAGGAATCAACTCGAGTTCCTTTGATCGTGTTCGACCCACGCCACCCGAACAGTGGAAAGCAGCTGCGTTGTAATGCTCTGACCGGCAATGTGGACTTCGCTCCAACGATCCTGGAATTGGCCGGTTTGCCAGTGCCCGGAAATATTGACGGAAAGAGTCTGATGACTCTGTATGACGCCCCGAATTCCACAACTCATGAATCCCTGCCGTTGATCAATGTCTGGGGGCCGAAAGAGGTGCACAGCTTTGGTGTCGTGACGAAAGACTGGAAATACGTCTACTGGCCTTATGCCGAAGGTGACTTCGAGGCAACCGAAGAACTTTTCGCGTTAGCAAACGATCGTCTGGAATTGAGCAACGCCGCCGTGGATATTGAACACCGTAAAACGCTGCTCACAATGCAGGCCAAGTACGACGCAGCGGTGACTCACTGGTCTGAAACTGCTGTCGAATACCACAACTACAAGCCCTACGGCACAATTTTTGATCGCAACGTCGAATGGTCAGTAAAATCCAAACTGATGCGTGGATCGAAGCAGAGGTGAATATCATAGAACACGCCGTCTGACGCCCCGACATTCCTCAACCTGACACGGGAAGTTTCAGCCTATGGTTCGGGCGACAGACTGCTAATAAATGCAACCAGGTCGGCGGCTTCCTGAGCGGTCAGGTCCGCCAGCACACCGTCAGGCATGAGCGACGTTCTGCTCTTCTGCTGCTCCTCAATGTCAGCATTCCGTACAGCGACCGTTTTTCCGTCCGCAGTTCGCAGTGCGACACCGTCTCCAGACTCGGATTGCTTCAGTCCTGTCAGCACTCGGCCGCTTGTCGTGACAAGCACCCAGGTGGCATACTTGTCGTCAACCTTGTCAGACGGTTTCACGATATGTTGCAGTAGTTCCGTTCGGCGCAGATATTGTTTCGCAACGTCAGTGAGTGTAGGACCAACTGACCGGGCGGCATCAGACACGTCGTGGCATGCTCGACAGCGAGCGTCACTGGAGAAAAAGATCAGCTTGCCGCGACGAGCATCTCCTTCCCGGGAAAGCACGAGTTGGGGATCGAATGTTCGCCCCAGAGTCTTCTTACGTTTGGCTTCCGGAACGAAATGGTCAAACAAGCCCCGAATATTGCTGTTAGCCTTACTCGCCGTTGTGATGGCAGCAGACCGGTCTTTGTCCGTAAGTTGTCCCGCATGCAGTCGAGTCACCAGCGCCAGTGAACCTTCTGTGGATGCGGCAAGTGTGTCCACAGCCGCATCGCGTCGCGTCTGATCTTTATCATCGGCCAGAACACTTAGAGCCTTCGCGGCAGTTGAACCGGCAACCAGCGGTGAAGACGTTTCCGGTGACCGATCATCAGACAATGAACGAATCCATTCGGCAATCAGGGCAACGCCCTGGCTGTCAACTGCCTGTGACCCAATGTATGGCATGCGTGAATAACCGAGTTTTGACATGCGATACATCAGCACCGACCGGTAAGGATCGCCCGGCGTGATAATTTTCGCATTCTGCATACCAAAGGTACCGATGCCCGTACCCTTATTCGTCTTGAGATCTGCGAATGACAGTTCACGATTCAGGTAGAATGAAACTATTGCGTTACCTTTCCTATGATGACAGACACCGCAATTTGTATGCAGGTACGAACGAGCGCGATCATTCAGGTCCTGGTCTGCTTCGTGAGGATCCACCAGCATCGCCGTTGCATCGACGGCGCCTGACATTTCCAGAACCCCTGCCCGCTGCAAAGCCTGCTGATGCGTTGTCGCATTCCTGCCACGCCCTAACGTCTTCTGTAGTTGATTCGATGTAAAACCAAGCACGAAATTCGATCCTGCGTTGTGACAGAGTCGACATTCATTGGTGGCACCAGCGCGCCACGTTCGTGTGCCGCCCAAACCAGGTGCGTTGTGGTCGGGCCAGCTAACGGATTTGTTGGAACCGATTGAAGTTACCAGTTCTGCATCAGTGCCATCGTCACGCCAGAGATAACTGTAGGGATTCCAAGCGCCGTTATCGTAGTGAAGCACCTGCGTTTCGAGCGGAACTGGAGCCGCAGATGGAATACTAAGATGCTTGACCAGAACGGTTCCGTCAGGATATTCGGAATCAGCAGTACCGACGTCGCCACCAATCGATTGAAGGCCCGGCACAGCCACCCAGCGTTTCGCAGCGGCTCCGTCCTGCCAGCGCGGAACAATGACGTCATATTCCACGACTCCGGTTGCAGGAATCAATTCTTTAGTGGACTCGAACAGCCCTGTTTCGCTCAGCAGTCGTGGGAACTCCGCCGACAGGTCGTCCACGTCGTTGGGCAGAATTTCATAGATGCCGCCGGTGTAGTCGTAGTCCAGCACGAAAAGTTCGCCGTTGCTACCCTGCGCAAGATCCACGATCCGAAGATCGGTGTCCACAACATCACGGTACAAATAGTCGTCGCCGTCCGGCTTCAAACCCCAAATGGTCCCGGTAATGTAGTCGCCATAGACAAAATATCCGTTCAGGCCACTGAGTATTCCACTGCGATAAACCGGCCCACCGATCACCGAGTTGGCCTCTGAGTGATGGTGATCTCGCGCGGGCGGAACAATAGGCGTAGGTCCGACCTCAACTTCTGTACGCAGCTCCGCACGACCTTCCATCACGGGCCAGCCGCAGTTCTGACCGTTCTTCACATGATGCACCATTTCCCACGTTTCCCACCCGTTGTCCGCCACGAACAGCTCACCGGTCTGTGAGTCGACACCAAACTTCCAGGGATTTCGCAGACCATAGGCATAGATTTCAGGACGGGCCCCTTTGTCGTTGACAAACGGATTGCCTGTGGGAATCGTGTATTTCGTATCGCCCGCCCTTCGATCAACGTCAATTCGTAACACCGCACCCATCAGATCGGTGACATCCTGGCCAGTGGTTCGTCCGTCTGGAGGATTCGGACCGGAACCATCGCCAGTCGAAATGTACAACAGTCCGTCTGGTCCGAAACGAAGGCAGCCACCGTTGTGTCCGCCCGACGGCCACTTGATCAGGACCTGCTCGCTGTCTCCGGCCAGAATGAGTTGTCCAGTTGCATTTCTGGTTGTGGAATACCGCGATACTCGCGAATGGCGTCCGCCTTCCGGATGGACCAGGCAGACAAACAGATACCCATTTTTCGCAAAATCGGGATGCAACACGGCGCTGAACAGGTTCACGTCACCGCCCGCTAAACTGGCAAGTTCACCGACATGATGTTTTTCCGCCGAATCATCTGATTTGGAAATCGTCAGGATGAGGCCGTTCATCTGCGTGAGCAGCAGCTCACCTGTTGAAGGGATCTCCTGAATGCTGGTCGGACGTTCGAAACTGTACCGGGGAAACGCTCGGCTGACCCGAAAGTCCGGGGGGGTCGTCGGCGTTCCCTTCAGACGGGACGTTGCCCACGGCTTACGATGCTGGGCATTGGCGTCTGATGCCGCAACGACTGCCAGAACCGTCAGCAGAGTCGCGAGGAAGAAACCGGAACGTATCATAGTATTGCAGTTCGCTTTGGGAGTCAGAATCCAGTCGCCACGCTCAGCATTGCACGATGTGAGCCATGATATTTCAAGCGACGTGCTGATTGTCGGCAATTTGCAACGGCAACGCAGAATCAAAGAGACTTGCGTGCGCCAGCCGATTACATCAACGTACGTCGCCCTCGGATTCTCATTCACACTGGACGCTGTCCGGTTTCGCGGCCTTGACGACCGTTGAACACGTGATGCTGATCCAGCTCAAGAGCAGGCGAAAGAACCATAAAAGCGGACAGTTTGACGAGATGCTCCAAAGTGCTACGACTCCTCTGTTGATTCTGTAATTGCCGTGAATCCTTCGACAACACTCACACCACAGTCGGCCAGCAACGCTGACCAGAACGTGACTAAACATCGCGAACGCTGCTACGTTTGTTATCGCCCCAGGGCCGCATGCTTTTGCGAAGTGATCCCTTCGATCGACAATCGCACGCACATCTTGATTTTGCAGCATATCAAGGAGCGATTCCACGCCTTCAATACGGCTCGGATCGTAAAGCAGGCGCTGCAGAACAGCGCATTGCTGGTCGACCAGACATCAACGCTTGCCGCCGCCACGTTGCCGCTTAACGAATCAACAGGTGTCTTGTACCCGGGACCGGACGCGCAGTTGCTGTCGGACCTTCCGGTTGACGACAGGCCGTCCCAACTGATCATTCTGGACGGAACCTGGCACCATGCCAGAACACTGATGCGCGACATAACGGCCCTGCACGGGTTGCCTCGATATAGCCTTAACCCGGCCGCACCGAGTACATACAGAATTCGAAAAGAACCCAGCGAGTCTGCCGTGTCAACGCTCGAAGCCACCGTACAGGCTTTGCGAATTCTGGAGCCCGAGACGACGGGCATTGACAGGTTGCTGGCGGCATTTGACCGAATGATTGACGATCAGGTCAAACACCCCGGACAGATCGGCCGACTTCGTCGTGCCACCGGACCACCACGTCCGTCGATCAACATTCCGTCCGCGCTGATCCACGACATTGACAACGTCGTCGTGGCGTACGGTGAAGCTTCTTTTGGAGCAAAAAGAAAACATCAGGCAGGTCAATCCCCAGTGTATTGGGTCGCTCAACGACTCGGAACGGACGAATCGTTCGAATGTGCGATTAAACCACAGCAGCTGATGCGAACAGGATTCCTGCAATACCTGCAACTGAACGAAGAAGACTTTGAGCAACCACTGTCTGCTGAAGGGTTTCGGCATGCATGGCAAACGTTCGTAAGACCCACGGACACGCTGTGTGTCTACAATGAAAGCACCGGACGACTGCTGGAACGTGTGGGCGCGACTCCCGTTCCCGATGTCGTACTCAAATCGGTCAATGTACATCAAGGGAGCAGGAAGCTGCACAATGTCATCCGATCACTCGATCTGACTCCGCCGACGGTCTCTCAAAAAGGCCGCGCTGGCGCGCGTTTGGCAAACGCAATCGCTTTTGTTCAATATCTGCACCAGCATCCCCTGGCAGCAGACTCACGGTCGTCGATATCTTCACATTAGTGCGTATCGCACGGCTGTGTAGCAGTTCCGGCATGTGATTTTTCAAGTGAACCGTGGCAAATGTCGCTGCACTTCGGTGAAGTGCGCTCGATAAGTCGTCGTGTGGATGCGCATCCGCACGGGTTCTGCCATAGAATGGAATCTCCGCGACCGCCACTGCAGTCACTCCTTCCTCAATCCCGACGTTGGCTACAATGAAACGCTCAGTCTGGTGCCCTGCCCTGTTGATCTTTTGCTCTGCCGTGCCAACAGCTGCAGCTGAGGATTCCTTTCCGCTAAAAGCGAAACGAATTCTGTTTCTGGGTGATTCGATTACGAACTCCGGCTACTACGTCGCTGACATTGAAACGCAGTTGCGAATCCAGGGTGTCGATCCCATGCCCGAGATCGTCAACATCGGACTGCCCAGCGAAACGTGCACCGGATTGTCAGAGCCCGATCACCCCTTTCCTCGACCGGAAGTCCACGAACGTCTTGATCGAGCATTAGCAAAGGTTAAACCGGATGTAGTCGTCGCGTGCTACGGGATGAACGACGGAATCTACTACCCGTTCGGTCAGGAACGATTCATTGCCTACCAGGCCGGAATCAATAGACTGGTCGAAAAAGTACACGCTGCAGGCGCGAAACTCGTGCTGGTGACGCCGCCACCATTCGACCCGACACCACTGAAGAATAAGAAAGGCAAATTGCTGCCTGCCGGATCTGAAAAGTTTGCATGGTTTGCCATTTACGAAGGCTACGACAATGTGTTGCAGCGTTACGGTAAGTGGATATTGCAACAGGAAAACAGGGTAAACATGGTCATTGATGTGCACACGCCGGTGAATGAATTTCTGGCAGAACAACGAAAGAAGGATCCTGATTTTCATGTAGCCTCAGACGGCGTTCACATGAATGAAACGGGCCATCACATTATGGCGGCCGCAATCCTGAAGGCGTGGGGAGTGGATTCGTGGGAAGAACCGGCGGCCGAATTGCAGCAGTTGATGAAGCAGAAAGAAAAAGTACTGCACGATTCATGGTTATCTCACGTGGGCCACAAACGTCCAGGAGTCAAAGAGGGTTTGCCACTGGAAGAGGCCAGAGCCCGCGCAGAGAAGCTGAATGTGAAGATCAAACCGCTGATTCAGAAAGCACGGCAATCAACCACATCGCAGCGCCCCGCAACCGGAGGGACAGTGCATTCGGTTCACTACCCGGCGAGTGTGAAAGAAGGCGAACTGCGGCTGTACGTTGACTACCATCTTTGGATTCCCAACGGGGTGGATAATCTTCGCGGTATCATTGTGCACCAGCACGGCTGTGGCCCGGGAGCATCGATCGGCGGTCAGACCGCGGCCGACGATCTGCACTGGCAGGCACTTGCGGCAAGGCAACAATGCGCGTTGATGGGGTCGTCGTATGAACCTCGCAAGGGAGTCAACTGCCGCCTGTGGTGTGACGCACGTGACGGTTCTGCGCAGCGTTTTCTGCAGGCGATCGACCATTTCTCAACATCCACCGGACAGCCGGAACTGAAAACTGTTCCGTGGTGTCTGTGGGGACATTCGGGCGGAGGATTCTGGGCGTCACTGATGCAGACAATGCACCCGAATCGGATCGTTGCCATCTGGCTGCAATCCGGAACCGCCTTCGGATACTGGAAGAATGGTGATATCGAATCACCACACATTCCCGTGGCAGCATTCGACGTTCCTGTCATGGGCAATCCCGGCCTGAAGGAAAAGGACCACGAACGCTTTCACGTAGCCTACGATGGAACCAAAGCGATGCAGGAAGAGTATCGTTCGAAGGGCGCAGCGTTCTTCGAATTCGCTCCGGACCCCAAAACAGCGCATGAATGTGGTGATTCGCGTTACCTGTCCATTCCGTTTTTCGATTTCTGGCTGACTCATCGACTGGCAGACGATTCCGGCAAGCTAACGAAAGTCAACGACCGAATGCTGGCGAAATGGAAACAGAAAGTTGCTCCGAAGTTAGACGAATTTATCAGAACTGGCGCTGTCGCCGACAAGACACCGCCTGACGCACCGGACGGAGTCACAGCCAGTCGTCTTGAAAATGGCAGCGTAAAACTCACGTGGACTGCCGAGGCCGACTTCGAAAGCGGAATCCGTGCCTTCGTGATTGAACGGGACGGACAACAGGTTGCTCAGGTTCCGAAGAAACCCATCGGCCGCTTCGGACGCGCCTTGTTTCAGTCAATGTCCTACCACGACACACCTGAACAGCCGCTGCTGAAAATGGAGTACGTCGACCATGAGGCTCCCAGCGATCGACTACCGACATATGCGGTTCGAACAATGAACAGTGTTGAATTGATATCGGATGCAACTGTTTCAGAATAGCGTTTGCGTTTTCTGCTTCTGACCTGCCCCCACGGATGGTGCCAGATCCTAACTCGGACCTGGCGTAAAATTTATTGCTGATAGCACGGCTACCGGCGCTGGCGGCCGGTAGTCCAAAGAACTGTGAGGACGAACCACATTGTAATGACGTCTCCAGCGT
>JAQWLN010000098.1 GCA_029247265.1 Fuerstiella sp. | reverse complement strand
CTGCGTTCAGGTTACTCACTCGGAGGTGACCGACGTCTGGTTTTGGGACGTCGGCCCTTTGGAGGGGCAAAGGTGCGTTGAACCTCTTCCAGCGCCGTCCTGCCCTCGACGACCAGTCGTATGGCGTCCTTCTGCAGGGTTCGCATGTTGTCAGCGGCCATCTGCTCTTTGACTGCCTGCGGATCCATCCCCTTCGCCACAACTTCCTTCATGCCGTCCGTCATTTCCAGAACTTCGTAGGCGGCGGCACGTCCGTGAAACGGAACGCCGTCACAGTCTTCGCACAGTTCTTCAATTGACGGAGAATCCGGATCATCGGGATCGGGCGGCGCGGGAGCCCGGTACAGGATGGTCGTTTCAGGCGGCAGGTCCAGGCGTTTGAGCAATTGAGGATTGGGCCGGAAGGCCTGTTTGCAATCATCGCACAGAGTGCGTATCAGCTTTTGCATGATCACACCCTTTAAATGCTGATTCACCAGATCAATGCCGACCCATTGAATCAACTGCTGAACCGCTTCCGCCGGTGTCTTTGCCGGAATCTCAGCGACGAAGCACAACCGATCTGCAAACTGACACATCATTTGAACGACGGCCGGGTCGGTCAATGGGGGCATGTAAATAATATCAGCTTCACGACGCAGGATGCGGTCGAAGCTCAACTCAAGGTCGTGCCCTTCTTCCGGCTCATAGTCGGCGACGTTCGTCAATTGCTTGCCACCGACGTCAGCCATGTTGTAGACCGAATATAAATATGGGTCGACACAGTGTACGGCACAGATCGAAAGTGAAGTGACACCGCTTTCGGGTGGCCCGCAGGCCAGAATGAGCCCCTTGCTGTCTTCCGTAAAACCTCGTAACTGTCGCGACAGGTCCTCTGGCATCCCGACATCGGCAGGTTTAAGGTATGTAATCTTCGGGTTCTCCACCCGAATCTTCAGTCGCTCAACACCCGGCTTCAGCAGCGTAGTGTCCGTCAGCAGTTCGTACCTGACCTCTTCGAATTCAGCATTAATGCCGCCGGACTGCGTTTCATTGCGTTCCTGCGGATTCAGGCCGGCCAGAACCTTGATCATCTGAATCATCGCCATCCCACGCTGGCCAGGAATTGCTCCCGCCGGATAAGGGATGCCGTCCACCACAAACCGAATGGCGACACGCCCCTGAGACGGTTCCAGAAGAATGGTATGCGCTCGGCGCGAAAGACCGTCAGAAATCATCTTTTTGACGGGAACCAATGCCGCTTTGACAAGACGCGGGTTCTGTTTCAAATTTGTTTCGCGACCAAACATTGGTCCCTGAAACAATACCTGTTCCATATCTTCCTGATCGATATCATCATCGTCGTCACCGCGTCCCACAGTTCATACCTTTCACTATTCATTTCAAAGGTCCGTGATCATTGGCGCGCGGGCCAATGTGATCCGCCTGCATTGCCTGAATGCCGATTGGCACACGGTAATGGCTGGCTACGTATCCTCAGAAATGAAAACGTATTGTCTTCGAGTCCGGTCCAAAGACCGACAAAAGCCGACCAGCCTGATTTGAACGCCTGCCCGACTTTCAGTTGAGGAACATGCCCTCGCAGAGAACGCATTGTTATGAACCCGTCTCGCAATGACCAGAGTTACGGCGGCAACAGGAGGATTTGCTGCATTTTTGAGGCGATTTGACGACGAAAAAACGGGTGGCACGGATCAGTAGCGGCCCGAATCTGCTCCATGGAATCACGGGATCGACCCGTACTCCGCAAAACTCAATCACCAGGCGACGTGCCGAACTGCAGTTCCAGGATGAGATTTCGAACATCGCACGCGTGAATTCCTTCCCGTTCGAATCGCTTTGAGGAACATACGAAAACCGGGCCGTCCGCTTCCAGCCGGTGGGCGGCAGGCAGTCGGCCGTGGCTGCCTTTGACAACGGTGGCATCCAGGCCGATCAGGTCCATGTAGTAGCGAAATCCCAGCAGTTTTCTGGCCAGCCGCCGAGCGACCTTCAGTTTTGGAAGTGATATCGCGGGATCAAGCAGTAACTCAGCGGGGTCGTAGCCGGGCTTTCTGTGAATGTCGACCGTACGCGCGTAGTCGGGGGCCAGCCGATCATCGTTCCAGAAATAATAGGTGAACCACGCATCCGCGCTGCTGACGACGACAAGATCACCGCTGCGGTCGTGAGCCAGGCCAACGTCCGCCTGCTGCGAACGATCGAAGACTGACTCCACATTATCGATCCCGGTCAGAATGCCGCGGACGGTTTCGATATCTTCCACACTCTTTACGTAAACATGAGCCACCTGGTGATCAGCGACAGCGAACGCACGAGATGCTCCGCAATCCATTGTTTCCCAACCAAGCGGCTCGACTCGAGTACGCAACAGACCGTGCTCTCGCAGCACCCGGTTGATGTGGATCGGCTTTGATACTTCCGTAATGCCGTATTCGGAAAGCACAACGACGTCTGCGTCTCGCTGTCGAGCGGCGTCGATCAGTTTTCCCGCTTCAGCATCAACAGCACGGACGTCCTTTGCGATGTCCGGATGGTGTGGTCCGAGCCTCTGCAGGTTGTAATCCAGATGAGGCAGGTAGGCCAGCAACAGCGACGGATCGTGCTGCTGCAGAACTTCGACACTGGCGTCTGCAATCCACGCCGTGCTTTTGATGTCCGCCGTGGGTCCCCAGAAATTGAACAATGGAAATCGTCCAAGACGATTCTGCAGGTGGTCACGCAGCTCCGGTGGTTCACTGTAGGAATCAGGGATCTTGCGTCCATCTGCCGGATACGATGGACGTGGAGTCATTGACCAATCCACGTCAGCATACATGTTGTACCACCAGAACATCTTGGCCGTCGTGTGACCGGTGTCACGTTGTTGAGCCGTTTGAAACACTCTCTCACCGGAAATCAAATGATTCGACTGTTTCCAGAACATGACCTCCGCCAGGTCGCGAAAATACCAGCCGTTACCCACGACTCCATGGTCCGCAGGCATCAGCCCCGTCAGCATCGAGGCCTGCACAGTACAGGTGACGGCCGGCAGCACGGTCTGCATCGGTCGGGCAAACCCGTCGTTCAGCAGGGACTGAATATTCGGCGTGTGGTCACCAATCATGTCATAGGTCAGCCCCACAACATTAATGACGACGAGCTGGCGATGGGAACGACTGTCTGACGGCATGTACTGATCTTTAGTTGATGATCACATCTTCTGGGCGAGATCCTGGAGCATCGTCACCGTTGAATCTGTGAAACCCGAGGAACGACAGGACAAGCGACTGCGGTGACACTTTCCCAGGGAAGCTCTGCGTGCAAATCTGCGGACAACACGTGCCCTCAGACTAACTTTGCAATGGTAAGGAGAATAATGAAGACTATTGTAATAGCCAGCCATGAATGTACAGAAGGAAGACGTCAATGTTTGCGACAACGACGTTGGGTCGCTACGTTTTGCAGTGCGATCACATAGTCTCGTGCCGACTGAAAGCTTAGCCGAATGCAATGTACTCGATTTGTTGTCATCCTCACCTTGTCGTTGAGCTTGTTGTGTCCGGCGATCAGCAAAGCGACGGACGCCGAAGCCGTTAATTTCGCCCGCGAGGTGCTGCCTGTTCTGTCAAACAAATGCTTTGTCTGTCACGGTCCTGATGCCGCTGAAATCGGCGATGACATGCGCCGCCTAGATTCTGTCGAAGCGGCAACTGAGCTGAGCGACGAGGGGCGTGCCATCGACCACGCTGCTCCCGAACACAGCCTGATCCTGACTCGAATTCATTCCGCTGACAGTCCGATGCCACCAGAGGATGCGGAAAAACAGCTGACGAAGCAGGAACGCGATACGTTGAGTCGATGGGTACGACAGGGGGGCGCATACGCAAAACACTGGGCTTTTGTTTCGCCAAAGAAGTCATTGCCCGCCAGATTTTACCCGGGGGCAGACGGGGGCCAGATCATCGATGCATTGATCCAGGAACAGCTTGCAGAACGAAATGTCGATTTCGCGGCTGCGACTGATGCTGCGTCGCTGGCTCGTCGAGCTGCCCTGATCCTGACCGGACTTCCCCCCGAACCCGAACAACTTAAAAGCTACCTCGCTGACAGAACGGCCGGCGCCTACGACAGGTTCGTCGAACAGTTGCTGGGGAATCCTCGCTACGGCGAGCATCAGGCTCGTTACTGGCTGGACGCCGTACGTTACGGCGACACACACGGACTGCACTTGGATAATCGTCGTGGGATCTATCCTTACCGTGACTGGGTCGTGCGGGCCATGAATCAAAATCTGCGTCTGGATGATTTTATCACATGGCAACTTGCCGGTGACCTGCTGCCTGCACCCACGCTGGAACAAAAGGTCGCCACGGGATTCGTGCGGATGAATCCCACCACTTCCGAAGGCGGAGCCATTCCGGCGGAGTTTCAGGCAAAGAATAACTTCGACCGCACGGAAACACTGGGAACGGTCTTACTGGGAATGTCGCTGACGTGTGCCCGCTGCCACACTCACAAATACGATCCCATTCCGCAGACAGAGTACTACCGTCTGCTGGCATTTTTCAACAGCACCGCTGAACCTGCCATGGACGGTAACAAGTACGAATTCGGGCCTGTGCTGAAAGCTCCTCAGCATCAGGACGCATGGGGACAGCTTGCAGAACTCGAATCACAGCGAACCCGCCTGATCGCCGACGCAGCGGCAGGTATCGAAAGTGGTGTCAGGTTGTCAGCCGAAACAAAGAAGAACTGGGATCGCGCTGCAACTGCTGCAAGGTTGACAATGATCGCGGATCCAGCTGGCCCGTTTGCTGCGTCACCGCTGCACACAGCAGCCGCGAAATTGACAGAACAGTTGGCAACGGCCGTAAAGGGGTACACGACGACGCTGGTCGCTCAGGATCTGCCGGAACCGCGAGTGACTAAAGTCCTTCATCGAGGGGAATACAACCAGCCTGTCGGTGAATCTCTGGAACCCGGTATCCTGAACGCCATGGGCAGCTTTCCCGCGGATGCTCCACGAAACCGTCTGGGACTCGCGAAGTGGCTGACATCGCGTGAACACCCACTGGTAGCGCGAGTCCTGGTGAACCGAATCTGGCAGCGAGTATTTGGCTACGGCCTTGTTCGAACGCCGGAGGACTTCGGTGTGCAGGGGCAGCAGCCCACTCATCCCGAGCTGCTGGACTGGCTGGCCGTGGAACTGCAGGACAGCGGATGGGATTTGAAACACATGCTGCGTCTGATGGTGCACAGCCGTACGTTTAGACAAAGCTCGGCGTGGCGAACCGACGTTCAGGATCCCGAAAATCGCCTGTTCGCGCGAGCTTCAGGTTATCGGCTGGACGCTGAAGTGCTGCGTGACATGGGCCTGTGGGCCAGTGGCCTGCTGGACCCGCACATGGGTGGCGAAGGCGTCAAACCCTATCAACCCGCCGGCATGTGGCTGGCAATGGCTCACCCCGGCAGCAATACAAAACTGTACGAACGTGACAAAGGCCGACTCCTATATCGCCGCAGTCTCTACGTATATTGGAAACGTACAAGCCCCCATCCGATGATGACGCTTTTTGATGCTCCCGACCGGGAGTCGAGCTGCGTGCGTCGGTCACGAACCAACACTTCACTGCAATCGCTCGGCCTTTTAAACGAGACACAGCGGATTGAAATGTCTCGCACACTGGCGGAACGCTTGCTGGTCGAACGAGACACCGATGACGCAAGACTCGACCTGCTGTTCACCATGCTGGCCTGCCGTCAACCTGGTGAAGCAGAACGGTCGGCATGTACGCAGCTGTTGACGTCGATGAAGCAGCGATACCAGCAATCGAACGAAGACGCAGTTTCACTGCTGTCCATCGGTGAGATTCCTCGCAATGAAAAACTCGATGCGGTCGAAGTCGCCGCATGGTCACAGGTAACAACGATCGTACTCGCAAGTGATGCGGCGATTCTGGTGTACTGACATAACGTTTCATTCTCGCGTCTGCTGCTCGTCCTTCCTCTTCGGACTGGGACGGTGGAGATCAGAAGGAAGCACCAGGAAGAAGAAAGAGAGCACTCATGACACATTCAAACCCGCTTTCTGAACACCAGCTGCTGACAACGCGTCGGCAATTGTTCGGTCGATCCGCACTCGGCGTTGGTACCGCAGCGCTGGCCGGATTGCTTGGCCGGGATCTTCACGCAGACACGGCGGGTACGCTGGATGCAACTCATCATCCGGCGACAGCGAAACGTGTCATCTATTTGTTCATGAGCGGTGGCCCCAGTCATCTGGATCTTTGGGACTACAAACCCAAGCTGACGGAGATGTTCAACCAGCAGTTACCCGCCCATGTTCGCGACGGCCAGCGGGTCACGGGAATGACGGCCAATCAGAAAAACGGGCTGCCGCTTTGTCCAAGCAAGTACCGCTTTCGCAAATATGACAACAATCAGGACGGAGTCTGGATCAGCGACCTGCTGCCGCACACTGCCACGGTAGCTAAAGAATTGTGCGTTGTTCGTTCCACGTTCACAGAAGCTATCAATCATGACCCGGCCATCACTTACATCCAGACCGGTAGTCAGGTTCCCGGCCGCCCCAGTCTGGGGGCATGGCTCAGCTACGGCCTTGGCAGCCTGAACGACAACCTGCCGCATTACGTGGTGATGCACGCGAAGACCAGTTTTCCGGAGCAAAGTCTGTTCAATCGTCTGTGGGGACCGGGCTTTCTTTCGTCACGGCATCAGGGAATTCTGATGAGAAGTCAGGGCGACCCCGTGCTGTATCTCAGCAACCCCGCCGGCGTCACTGGCCAGGATCGCAGAGCGCAGCTTGACACTCTGGCCGCCCTGAACCAGGAGCAGAACAAACGCTTTGCCGACCCGGAGGTCCAGGCCCGAATTCGTCAGCACGAAATGGCGTACCGCATGCAGACGTCGGTGCCTGAACTTATGGATCTGTCGTCGGAATCAAAAAGTACCTTCGAGCTCTACGGAGAAGACGCCCGAATTCCGGGTACATTCGCTGCCTGTTGCCTGAATGCTCGACGGTTGGCAGAACGAGGAGTCCGCAATATCCAGATTTTCCACCGCGGCTGGGATGCTCACGGCGGCCTTCCGCGGGAACATGAATCGCAGTGTCGCGACATCGATCAGGCCTGTGCGGGATTAATCAAGGATCTGAAACAAAAAGGCATGCTGGACGACACGCTTGTCGTATGGGGTGGAGAATTCGGCCGCACGTCCTACTGCCAGGGCAATCTGACCCGTCAAAACTACGGCCGCGACCATCATCCCCGCTGCTTCACCACATGGATGGCCGGTGGAGGTGTCAAACCAGGTATCACCTATGGCCAGAGTGACGACTACGGATATAACATCGCCCATGAGGACGGCACACCGATGAATCCTCAACCGGACAAACCCAACTGGACGCCCGGCACGATGCACATCCATGATCGGAACGCCACCATCCTGCATCTGCTGGGTATCGACCATCGTCGGTTAACCTATCGTTATCAAGGAAGAGATTTTCGACTGACCGATGTCCACGGTCATGTACTAGAGGACCTGATTGCGTAAGCAACAATACCAGCCCCAGCCTGCCGGCCCGTTGGTATTGTTGGAACGCACCCGATACGATGATTTCAGCGCCAAACACATTCCGCACAGCGAAAAGAGGTTCTGGCAATGGACGACCATCTACGCAGGATCCTCGGCGAACATTTTTCCGTCACTCGCCGACACTTCGTTAAAGCCGGAGTGTTTTCAACAGCAGCGTTTGCCAGCCAAAGCAGCTTTGCGGCACAGGTGGAACACGATCCGAGACTGCAGCAAGCACTCCAAGATCTGGAAACATGGCTGACTCTGCCGGGTGATTTCCGGGATGTATCCCGTGGCAAACCCAAGCCGCACAAGCTGGACGACTCGAAGAAAACAGAAGTGGGAATGACGCGCGAAACGTGGAAGCTGAACGTTGTCAGCGACACGGAAAATCCCGCGAGAATCAGCAATCCTCTGGAAGGCGACAACGCATTTACCTTTGACCAACTGATGGAACTGGCCAAAGATCATGTCGTACGGTTTCCCAAAGTGATGACGTGCCTGAACATCGGCTGTCCACTGGGCAATGGCATTTGGGAAGGTGTCCCGCTCAGAGAAGTCGTGTGGAAAACTCAGCCGACGGAAAATCTGCGTCGAGTCTTCTACTACGGCTATCATAATGACGATCCGAAGCAGATGTTCCGCAGTTCGCTGCCGGTGGGCCGCATACTGGAAGACCCATACGGGCTGCCACCTGTGATTCTGTGCTACAAACTGAACGGACAGTGGCTGAGTTCCGAGCGAGGCGGCCCGGTGCGAATCGTCGTGCCCGAAGATTACGGCTTCAAGAGCATCAAATGGCTGACGAATCTCGTACTGTCCAATCTCGGAACGGCCAACGATACGTACATTGGTCAGAATAATGACGTCTACAGTCCTTTAAAGACATTCTGCGCCACGCTGACCACACCCAATACTCCCAGGCCTGACGAACCCATTCCGGTGACGGGATGGGCCCAGGTGGGGATTTCCGGTCTGAAAAAAGTTCAGGTCTGGATCTCTGAACGCGACGCAACACTTTCTGATGACGACCCGTACTTCACGTCTGCTCCATGGCAGGATGCCACAATCCTTCCATCGCCATCCGATTTCGGGGGCGGCTTTCAGGACGGGAAGATCCCGCCCGCGACAATGGGATTTGACGCACACGGACAACCGGAATCGTGGCCGCTGCGTCTAACGCGAGCGCATTGGTCATATCTTCATTCCGGACTTCCCGCCGGAAAGTATACACTGCGCTGTCGCACGATCGATGACAACGGGGTGGCTCAACCCATGCCCCGACCGTTTCGAAAATCCGGCCACGCGAAGATTGAAACAATTCGATTTGAGGTTTCGTGACACGAGGATGACACTCACTTTGTCTCTTCGTCCTCGTACTTCCTGCCCGTCTTCTCGTGCTCGACCTGTCAGCCGCAAACCTCTTTTCATTCATGAGAAGCGCAGTTCCGGTCTGACCGAACCGGGACAATTCCGAGTGCCGAACGATCCTCCGACGGATACGCTTGCTGTGCCAACCGATGAGTTAAGTGTAGAAGCCACAGAGCAATACCTTTTACGACCACAGTATGTATTCTGCGGGGCGGCAATGTCTTGACAGCGAACACGCAAATTGATGTGTGGCACTGGCTCCGCCAGTGTAGTCGTCAGTCTTGAGGCACTGGCAAAGCCAGTGGCACCCACCAATTCAGAATTCTTGTTGTCATTCCGTCCAACGCCGAATAGCGGTGTTTTTTGTTTTTCCGGCTGGACGGATTTGTACGCTTCGAACCGGCAACCGAACAGGAGCATCACGCGATGGCAGACTTCAAAGTTACGGTCCTGGATCCAACGACAGACTTCGCAAAACTGAAGTACTGGGATGTCGTCATCATCGGAGCCGGCCCTAGCGGACTGGCGGCCAGCCTGACCACGGCTCATCGAGGCTTGACGACGCTGGTTGTGGAAGCGAAATCGGAACCTGGTGGGCAACCACAGTTTCTGTACGCAGACAAGAAGATCGTCGATATCCCCGGTTTTCCCGATGGAATCACCGGCCACGAACTGTCAGAACGCACCTTTCGCCAGGCCACGGATGCCTTGGTGCAGTTTCGATTCGAAGAAGAACTTATCGAAAACCAGGATACGGAGCAAAAGGAAAGAGAAGACCCTCTGAAGAAGGTCGTCACCAGCAAAGGCGAATACCTGTGTCGAAAGGTCATCATCGCCTGCGGTCTGCTGCACTATCCCAGAAAGCTGCCCGTTCTTGATGCTCTGGAATGGAAGAAGGTTCATTACAAGGTGCCGCGAATCAACGACTACCATGGCGACCATGTGCTGATCGTCCGCGGCGGTGATTCCGCTCTGGATGCGGCGGTCATGGCCCTTCAGCGAAACGCTCGCGTCGACGTGATAGTTCGTGAGGAAGCTGCGGTTGGTAAAGCAGACACGGTGGGTCGAGTCGAACAGCTGGGAGGAAGGGTTCGCACCAGCGCCGAAGTCGTCGGCGCATCATTGCAGGACGGGCATCTGGTGACATCGTTGACGGACGGAACCGAGCTGACGTCAGAACTGGCCATTGTTCAAATTGGTTTTCTGTCTGCAAAGGAAACATTTGAACGGCTGGCGATTCGCTTGAACGAGGATGGCAGTATCACCATCGATCCGTACTTCGAAACATCCCGTCACGGAATTTTTGCGGTGGGCGACGTGCACGGAGACATCAAGCTGGTCACCGTGGCGTGGGCCGAGGGTATACAGGCTGCCATCTACGCCTTCAAGGAAATCACAAGTCCCTACTGGCTGAACGAAAAGCGGCTGCACGATTACAAGCTGGTCATGATCGGCGAAAAAATGACAGATGCAGCCAGTGCTCATTCCGGCAGAGGCAAATGATGCCTCGTCCCGGCGTTTCTTTCCTTCCGGCATCGCAGGTCCTTCGCAGAGGCGCGGAGCGATAGAAAAGACGTTAGGATCAACGTGAATTCATTGATGCACGGCGCGCCTGATGGCCCGCTGCACCGGCGACCATCAGGTGTTCCGCGCTCGCATTCCATATAAAACACAGGACGACGACTATCGTGAAAAACATCATCCTCGCACTGCACGTTTGTGGCGTGCTTGCCGTCGGCACCGCATCAGCTGCCGAAAAACCCAACGTCGTTTTTTTCTTTATTGACGATCTTGGCTGGGCGGACCTGGCGTATCAGGGCTCAGAGTTCTATGAATCCCCCAACATTGACCGGCTTGCTGTCAGCGGGATGGTGTTTACCGATGCCTATGCCTGTGCGCCAAATTGTGCGCCCAGTCGAGCCTGCCTGTTGAGCGGCAAGTACACGCCTCGTCACGGCATCTTTACGGTCGGTGATCCCAAACGTGGCAATCACCAGTTTCGCCGACTTGAGCCGCCGGAGAACAAGACCGTGCTGGATGACGAATTCATCACGTGGGCTGAGGTGCTGGACAAGAATGGTTACGCGCTGGCCAGCATGGGGAAATGGCATCTGGGCAGTGATCCCACAACACAGGGCTTTGATGTCAACATCGCCGGCAAAGAATGGGGCAGTCCCAGTGGCGGCGGATACCACAGTCCGTACAAGTACCCAAACCTTGAGCAGAAGGAGAAAGGCGAATATCTCACCGATCGACTGACAGACGAGGCTATCAAATTCATCGACGACAACAAGGACGAGCCGTTCTTTCTGTACCTGACGCATTATGCCGTCCACACGCCGATTCAGGCAAAGGATGACGTCACGGCCAAGTATCTGGCAAAAAATCCTGGCAAGCACCAGAAGAACGCCAAATACGCGGCCATGATCGAAAGTGTGGACGACAGCGTTGGTCGAGTTCTGGCGAAGGTGGAGGAACTCGGCCTGGCGGACAACACGGTGGTCGTATTTTTCTCAGACAACGGCGGGCACATGGGGGCCACCTCAAATCATCCGTTGCGAGGTGCCAAGGGAATGTTGTACGAAGGCGGTATTCGGGAACCCTTCATCGTTCGTTGGCCAGGTATTACAAAGGCGGGCAGTCGCTGCAGCGAACCTGTCATCGGCGTTGATCTGTACCCCACATTCGCTGAGATCACCGGTTCGACAAAGCCAGACGGCTATGAGCTGGACGGACTCAGCATTGTGCCACTGTTAAAAAACGCTTCTGCATCACTGCATCGAGAAGCACTCTACTGGCACTTCCCATGCTACCTGCAGGGGACCGGAGATCCTCATGGTGGCCCGTTCCGCACAACTCCTGCCGGAGCCATTCGCATGGGCGACTGGAAGCTGATTGAATGGTTCGAGACCGGACGACTGGAACTCTACAATCTCCGTGACGATCTGAGCGAATTCCGTGACCTCACTGAGTCTCATCCTGAACAACTCGCGAAATTACATGCCGTGATGAAGCAGTGGCGGACAGACGTATCTGCACCAGTGCCAACCACACGGAATCCAAAATTCGACCCGACCGCCAAACAGGGGGGCGGTCGCCGCAGGAAGCAGTAAGGGCTTCCTGAGGTCATCTGTCGCAACGGCGTTTCAACGGCTCCAGTGATCAGGAAGCAGCTTCCGAAAACGATTGATCAGCTTCGGACTGCTTGTCGCGCAATCGTGCGCGCAGGGAGTCCCAGAACGTTTCCGTACCCTTCACGCGTCAATTGCCCCGCTTGATCAGTGACTCCATTGCAGCACTGGTGACCGGCAGACCCGCGGCTCGGCAGGCCGGATAGTTCATTCGCTCCCGGTTTTTGCCGCGCTTGGCAGGGCAAGCCTCTCTTACAAGATGCCCAGTTTGGGTAGAAGGTCGTTGACTTTGAGGGCGTTTTCTCTGAGTGTTGCTGCGATATTGGTGTATCCGAGCGACCTGAGGCAACTGATGGTCGCGTTGCGAAACGCGCTGA
>JAQWLN010000094.1 GCA_029247265.1 Fuerstiella sp. | reverse complement strand
CAGCGCGTTTCGCAACGCGACCATCAGTTGCCTCAGGTCGCTCGGATACACCAATATCGCAGCAGCACTCAGAGAAAACGCCCTCAAAGTCAACGACCTTCCACCCAAACTGGGCATCTTGTAAGAGAGGCTTGCCCTGCCTCGAGACGACTTGGTCTGCGGGACGATTGCTCAGGTTTCAGCGGTTTTCAGGCTGCGAGCCGTGATATCCCCTCAAACTCAATGAATTTCGGGTCCATAACAATCCCTCTGCCAGCAGCAAATACGAAGAAACGAGATGCTGCCGCGGAATCCGAGCACAGGGGGGCAACCTGCTCACCAGCAAGTTTGGCACCCTGTTACCAGAGTTTTTGTCCGGCTTGTTGTCCCCCGGCATTTGCGCCGTTCAGCAGGCCGTCAACGTCGTCGGCCGCCATCGCGAGCATGCGACCGAACATCAGGTCGGCGTTCAGCGCATGGTAATTGCCGATATCGCCAACGATGCCATTGCATCCGTGGTCCACTGCATATGTCTCAAATGCGGCCAGATCCGGTGTCAGTTCAATGGCTTTCTCAAGAGTCATGCAGCCCGCTGCGATCTCCTGTTCGCGACCGGGCCACCAATGTTTATCAATCAGTTCTGTTGCGACCCGTTCCACCAGAATCGTTTCGACCCCGCCGGCATGCTGGTCTCCGCGCTCTGATGCGAATTCGGCCAGTGGCTCGTGCAGCCAGCGGAATGCCCAGTTCGAAAAGTCACTTTGGCTGAGACCATCGACAATGGCCTGTCGATGTGTGATCGAGCCGTGCACGTCCACGGCATAGACGGCCTCAGGCTTCTGCCACGCCGTTACTGCATTGACGTAGCCTGTTACGTACTCAGTCAGCAATTCCGTGGTCAGGTCGATGCTGAAGCCAAACGGCAGTGCCCATGTCAGCTGTCCATATTCCAGCGGGCGACCGACTTCGAATCCTTCCACGGTGTGTGCCAGTTCTCTCAGAACGCTGTAACTTTGAATCGTGTCCGTGCCCAGAGGCAAATGAGGACCGTGTTCTTCGACAGCCGTGTCCACACTGAACGCCAGGACGCGGGGGGCCGAGACAGGTTCTAATCGTTCCGCCGGCACATCGACAATACGCACACGCGCAGGATTGCCAACGTCGTCACCGTACTTCGGGAAACACTTCAGAATCCGGGCAACAATACGCTCCCTCAGATCGCCGGACATGGCTTCGTGGAACAGCGGAGGCAGAAGTCGAGGTCCGAGCTCCAGCAACTGTTCGTAGGGGGTTCCGATGGAACAGATGGGCAACACAAACTCAGCGGCAACGGGCAATTTACGCAGTTCAAACAGCGACCAGCCGGTAATCCACGGGCCGCTGTTGATCTCAGAAGGCAGGTATTGATCTAACATGTGTGGCTCAACTGGCAGAATGTCATGGGGCGCAAACGCCATATGATACGATTCTCGTCTACAGACTGCACGGCAGCGTTTCCTTCGGCATGTTGGGAGCGACTCGCTGTTGCATGGTCGTTCGGCCAACGAAAAAACGGCCCGAGGCAGGAGCCTCAGGCCGTTCATGATGTATCATGTTGTGCGTTAGGGGCGCGGTGTGACTAGAAACCACCACCGCCCTGCAACTGTTCTTTTTCAAGCTGGTACTTCCGGGTTGCTTCAACCTGATTGGTCAGCTTGAATTCCGGCCCTGCGGGGAAATACTGCACGTCGTCGTCAAGATAGGTGGCAGACGGTAATGTCTGCCCGCCAATTGACGTCTGACATCCTGTCAGTACAACACTGGAGGAAATTGCTGCCAGCAAGGACAGCAGTATCCGGCTTCGTCCTGCAGTTGTCTTCACGGGTGTGTACCTTCAACATTTTCTTCGAAAGTGCAGGAACGTAGATCTGTTCAGACACCTGCATAACGACACCGCAATCGGTATCTGTCTCGCTTATCGGCGGCTGCCGTCCGGAGAATTGGTAAAACCACTGCAATCGCTAAATATTTTCCAACCGGAACACTAAGATTCCCTTCCAGGTCGGCAATATCTGCCGTTGGCTGTGTACCGATCATTCACCCTTCGTTGCGATGTTTCAGCAGCACAAAAGGCAATTATGCAGATTTCAGGCATACAAACGGACGTTACCCTGGGCGACAGAGCGGCCAATCTGGACCGGATGAAGACGGCCATTGTTCAGGAAGTCGAACAGTCCAGTCGCCTGATTGTCTTTCCCGAGTGCTTTACGACTGGCTATTGCTTTGATTCGCTTGAGGAAGCGATGGCCGTCGCTGAACTGATGGATGGAGAATCGGTGGCGACGGCCGCTGCCATTTGTAACGAGCAAAACTGTTTTACGGTTTTCGGCATGCTGGAACGCGACGGTGATCAGCTGTTCAACACAGCGGCGCTGGTCGGCCCGAACGGACTAATTGGCAGCTACCGCAAAATTCATCTGCCGTATCTGGGCGTTGATCGGTTTACGACGCCAGGTGACCGACCCTTCGAAGTATTCGAAGCGGATGGTGTCCGTATCGGAATGTTGATCTGCTACGACGGCGGTTTCCCTGAAGCCTCCCGCGTTCTGGCGTTGAAAGGTGCGGATGTCGTGTTGCTGCCGACCAACTGGCCGCCGGGCGCGGAATATATGTCGGCATTTTCAGTGAACTGCCGTGCGATGGAAAACGGGATCTTCTTCGCTGCCGTGAACCGTGTAGGGACTGAGCGAGGGTTCTCGTTCATCGGCCAGAGCCGAATCTGCAATACTGTCGGTGCGACGCTGGATGCTGCTGAAAATACTCAGGAGACTGTCATTCGAGCAACGATCGACGTGGCGGCTGCCCGAGAAAAGCGTATTGTGCGAGTGCCCGGGAAACACGTCATTGACCGCATGGCGGACCGGCGCCCGGACATGTATGGCGCCATATGTGAGCCTCATTCGCTGCTGCGTCCGGGGCGCGATGAGCCCGCATAGATCCGACTGCCGCACATGTTACTTATTCAGTGGTGGTACGTCGCTGAGCAATTCAAGAACCGCCGTTTTCAGGCCGGGGGCAATCGACACGCCCTCGCCGGTGTTGATGTTCTCGCTGCCCTGCCAGTCCGTGCAGGATGCACCGGCCTCGCGCAGAATCGGAATCAGGGCGGCGATGTCCCAGGGACTCATCTGCGGATCCACGGAAATGTCCGCGCGGCCGGTGGCGACCAGCATGTGCCCGTAACAGTCTCCCCAGCCTCGCGCGATTCGGACTCGGGTACAAAGATCCGGCAGCACATCTCCCCGGCCGCAGCGGATGTCCGAGGTCGGTTCCGTGAACATCAGTCGGGCGTTTGTCAGATCGGTTTCTGCGGATGCTGAGGCGCGTTGAGCATCGGCAGTGCCAATTCTCCACCATGCGCCATCGCCTTCGGCCGCGTAGATCACTTCATCCAGAGCCGGAAGCCGGCAGACGCCGGCGACCATTCGACCTTCGAATTCAATGCCCAGCAGAGTTCCAAACAACGGTACTCCGTAGATGAACGGTTTTGTTCCGTCAATTGGATCCACGATCCAGCGGTATCCGTTGCGACTGTCAACGTCATCAAATTCTTCGCCAAGAATACCGTCTTCCGGAAACTCGGCGGCCAGGGCATCACGGATCAGCCGCTCTGCACCTTTGTCGGCGACGGTCACGGGAGAATCATCAGCCTTGGATTCGACGCCCAGCGTCTGTGATCGGTAATGCTTCAGAATCAGACTGGCTGCCTGTTCCGAGACAGCGAGTGCAAATTCCAGTCGTTGACGGTGTTGTGACATCAAAAGCCCTGAGCCTGGTCCCGTTGAGAATGTTTGTTCAGAATGCCCCGCTCGGTCCGGGGCTCCCAAATCTAACGTACCGCAGCTGCCGCTGCCAGCGGCGCCCCGCCCTGCGCTGGTGGATTCTGAACCATCGAATTCCTGTTCTAATTCGGTGACTGCAGAGCAACCGCGACCCCCATGCCACCCCCAACACAGAGTGTGGCAAGGCCGGAGCAGATTGAGCCGGAAGCGATACGATGGGCCAGGTGAACCGCCAGCCTCGCACCACTGGCTCCGATGGGATGGCCCAGCGCTATGGCGCCTCCGGACTGATTGACGCGTTCCGGCTTCAGCTGCAGTTCCGTCATGCAGGCCAGGGTCTGAGCCGCAAATGCTTCGTTGAGTTCGATCGAATCGAAGTCTGACAGCTTGCTGCCGTGATTTCTGAGCAGTTTGCGAATGGCATGGACCGGTCCCAACCCCATTTCCTGAGGATCGCAACCAATAACGCTGGTAGCGGATATCGTGCCCAGCACCGGCCATCCGTTCGAGTCCGCAGCCTGTCGATCCGCCACAACCAGCATGGCAGCTCCGTCGTTGATGCCGGAAGCGTTACCGGCCGTGACGGTACCGTCGGCAGCAAAGGCGGGCTGCAGTTCGGCAAGCTGTTCTGCCGTCGTCTCGGGACGCGGATGTTCGTCTTTCTGCAGTTGCTCAAGCGATGCCAGCTCTGCGTTGAAGACATCTTTCTTCTCCGCTTCTGCATATCGGTGCTGGGACTGCGCCGCAAACGCATCCTGTTCTTCGCGAGAGATGTCGTACTTCTCGGCAAGGCGTTCTGCCGTCAGAGCCATATGATCGTCGCTGAATGCGTCGGTCAATCCGTCACGCAGCACCGTGTCCACCAATCGGCCATCGCCGAATTTTGTTCCGGTTCGAGAACGAGGCAGAATGTGTGGCGCATTGCTCATGGATTCCGTGCCGCCGCACAGAATTACCTTCGCGTCACCGGCACGGATGGCCTGAGCTGCAAGAACCACAGAGTGCAGGCCGGAACCGCACATCATATTCACGGACCAGGCCGGTGTTGTTATCGGCAGCTGCAGTCCGACTCCGATCTGGCGGGCAATGTTCATGCCCTGACCGGCACTCAGTACGTTGCCCACGATGGCCTGGTCGATGGAATCCTTTGGCAGATCCGCCAGAGCGGCTTTGCCGGCATGTACGGCCAGATTGACTGCGCTAACGCGAGACAGCGAACCGAGAAAACGACCGATCGGAGTCCGCCTGGCGGCAACGATACACACTTCAGTCATGACTAAACCGATCTGGTCATATTCTTTTAACGTTGTTGCAATTCGTCTTACACATCATGCGAACCATCCGCCATTCACGTGAATGGTCTGGCCGGTGATGTAGTTCGCCAGAGGACTGCTCAGAAACAGGATGGCATTGGCGACTTCATCAGGCGTACCGAACCGTCCCATTGGAATCTGTTTCAGCATCTGGCCGCGGGCAGCTTCCGGAATGGTTTCTGCCATTTCCGTCATGACGACTCCGGGAGCCACAGCGTTCACAGTAATGCGGCGAGCTGCCAGTTCTTTGCTCAACGCCTTGGTTAAGCCAACGACACCGGCCTTGGCCGCCGAGTAATTCGTCTGTCCGAAGAATCCGACAAACCCCGAGAGCGAAGCCATGCTCACAATTCGCCCGCCGTCAGACAGACGACTGATCGATTCTTTGCAAACCTTGTAAACACCCGACAAATTGGTGTCGATAACGGCCTGCCATTCGTCATCTTCCATCTTGCCGATCGAGCGGTCCTTCAGAATGGCGGCGTTGTTCACCACGATGTCCAGCGAGCCGAAACGTTTGACAACGCGATCCAGCATCAGACCAATGGAATCGCGACTGCGGACGTCGCCTTCCACAGCAATGGTCCGGTCTCCCAGTTGCTCAGCCGTCTCTTCGGCGCGCTGCTGATTGATCCCGTCTGGGTCCGCGAACCACGTGATAGCAACGTTGGCGCCGGCCGCATGCAGAGCAAATGTGGTCGCTTTCCCGAGTCCTTGTCCTCCACCGGTGATGACGGCCGTTTTTGAAGTCAGGTCAATGGAAGTCATTGGGGCGGAGCCAGGAAAGAATCAGCGGACACTCAGAGAGATTAAGTTCACGACCTCCTAATACGCTCTCCCGTCATTCGTTACAAGCACGCAGCGCAAGCAAGTGCGTCATTGAAGGCATGCTGCTTATCTACGGCGCCTTCTTCCTTCCAGGCGGCAGCTCGTACCGGGTGCAGGGCCTGCCCTGCTAGATTAGCTCGCTGATGACACTGCCGTGGTCGATGGCGGGAATTGGACGGCCGGCATGATTTTCGAAGCTGACGTCAGGATCAACGCCCAGTACTTTGAAGATCGTGTGGTGGATGTCGCCGGGCCGCAGAGGACGATCCTGAGGCACTTCACCCAGACGATTGGTGGAACCGACCACCTGTCCGCCACGGATTCCGCCGCCTCCCATCAGTACAGACATCGCGTTGCCCCAGTGGTCTCGACCGGGTGTTCCCTTGCTGAGCGGCGGTCCGCCGTTGCCTCCGTTGTTCATCTTCGGGGTTCGGCCGAATTCGCCCATCACCATGACCAGTACCTGGTCCAGAAGGCCTCGATCTTCAAGGTCCGTGAACAGGCCGTGGACAGCCATGTCGACCTTCGGCAGATGCCGCTCCATGGTGGCCTGATGATTCCAGTGACTGTCCCAGCCTCCGAAATGACAGCTCACGAAAGTTGTGCCTGCTTCGACCAGTCGCCGAGCCAGCAGGGTCGACTGACCCCACGAGTTGCGTCCGTAGCGATCTCGGAGAGCGTCGTCTTCCGTGCTGATGTCGAATGCCGCGCGAGCATTTGAACCCGCAACCATATCGAACGCCTGCGCATCAAAGCGGTCCATAGCGTCAATCATACCGCTCTTGTCTGCGTCTCGTCGCAGTTGATCAAAATGCCCCTGCAGCGCGCGACGGTCTTCCAGTCGATCGATCGTCAGCTTGGTCGGCAAATTCAGATTCTGCACTTTGAACTTCGCGGCGTTGGGATCTCCCTGTGTCTGGAACGGGTCATGTTCGATCCCCAGGTAGTTGCCGCCGAAGTAGCCTGGGCGAATGCCGATGCTCATGGCGTACGGAATGGCGACGCTTGGTGGCATCCCCGCCTGGCGAGCCCCCGTCATTCGAGTGGCGACGGCGCCAAAGAACGGGTACTTCCCATCCTTCATTGCTCCGCTGACGCCTCCTCGACCGGTCAGCATCCAGTGACCACCTGTGAAATGATCTCCGGTGTTGTGATGTACCGAACGCACCACCGAGAACTTATCCGCAATCTGCGCCTGCAGCGGAAACATTTCGCAGAAGTCGATGCCGGGCACATTTGTGCTGGTGGGCCGCCAGATGCCGGCATACTCAGTGGGAGCATCCGGTTTAGGGTCATACGTGTCGTGCTGACTCGGACCACCATCCAGCCAGATCAGAATGACGGACGTGTTCTTCTTCGCGTTTCCTGACGCGTCCCTGGCTCTCAGCAGAGACGGAAGGCTCAGCGTTCCCATGCCGGCCATGCCTGTCTGCAGAAAACTTCTGCGGCTCTGACCGTCGCAATACCTTGAAGTTGGTCCGGCTTCGATTCGAATCATTCGGCGGCTCCGCGGGCAGTGGTATGACGCATGCGAACACTCACGGCGTCTATTGTCCCGAAATTATCAGATGATTCAATAGCGTGTTGTTTCCGAACGTTGGATGGGACCATTGTCCCGTCCAACAGCACGGAATTATCTCGGGACAATGGTCCCCGGCTACGGAGCCACTGTAAAGATTACTGCACCGATGAAGCTGCGGTGGCCGCATTCTTTTCCGATGATTCGCCTGGAAGAAAATCGGTAGAAAAACAGGCGGCTGCTGCGACCGCACCGACTTCGATTTCCCCCAGCTGTTCAATCTGTTCGACCAGACTCTGCCAGCGCGCGAGCTCCATGCCGCACAGCGGCACACTTTGCGACGTCGCGCACAATGGCAGCATGGCTTCTGCACCGAAGACCAGCGCCTCAGGGGTCATGTCGTTGTTGTCAGCATGAATACGCTGGTTCACCGGCAGTGGATCGTCCAGGTAAGAACGCCAGCCGCGCACGCTGGCCGCGACCATTTTCTGCACCAGTTCGGGGTGCTCGCGAATGGTGTCTTCCGTGGTGACCAGCAGGCTGGCGTATGGATTGAAACCGATGTCCGACAGCATCAACACCTTCGGGTCTCCGCCTTTCTCTTTGGCGACGAACGGTTCACTGAATACGTATCCCTGCTGAGCAAAGTTCGGCTTCTGCAGAAACTCACCGACGAGTCCGGCGTACGGTACCATCGTGACGTTCGTCAGTGGCAGCTGCTTTTTCATCCACAGTGCGAATGGGCGAGTGTCACTGATGGCAAGTTCCACGTCCGTGAGTTGCTGTAGATTCTCTATGCCTGATGCTTCGTGAACCATGATGCAGCGCGGAGACTGCTGTAATGGTGCTGCCACGGCAACAAGTTTTGCTCCGCGTGCGCGTGACAGGACCACGAGGTCCGCATTCGAAATCGCGAATCGAATGCGGCCGGCGGCAAGTTCCTGGATGACCAGCGTCGGAGCCCCCGGTCCACCGGGTTGAACGGTCACATCGACTCCGGCTTCGTCGTAGTACCCCAGTTCCTTCGCAGCGACATAGCCGCCATGTTCGGCTTCCGCGTACCAATTCAACGCCAGGACCTCTGACGGAACGGTGGTGGATAAGCCGGGAGGTTGTGACGAGTCTGGTGTGGGCGTGCCACAGCCGGCCATGAGACCGACGGCGACCAAAAAACAAAATCGATTAATCATAAGTGGGTGATCGCTTTCAAGTGAGGGCGAGCCTAGTTGAACTCACGTCGAAGCGTATGCGGCACCGCGCCTTCTGCCAAACGAGTCCCATGGACAGCTGGTCCATCCTCCATAAGTCTTTGCCTGACCCGCAAACTCTTCGTAACGCGTCTTTTGCTCTTGTCCGCCTCTGGTCCGGCAATTTGTGCAGCAGATGGGAATCAAATCTTGCAGTTTACGCCAAAACGCTCAGGATGCTGGTGTTCTGCGGCAACAGGACAAAGCGGGTTGTTTTGCGGAGTTAATTCTCTGTAAGGTTCGGGCGGGCGACAATGTCATAAGACCGAAGCAATACTATACTTAGGTTTGTTCTCTGACACTAGGGGGGCGAAGCGGCGAATTTTTCGTTCGTTGAGTCTGCGCCCGTGTGTACGGTGAACTGTCCTGCCTTCAAAATACAGCTCCACCTCGGTGGCTGGTGGTTTCGCAACAGCTGAAAACTACCTCGTCGGAATTCCTACCATGGTTCGTCATCTCTCAACCATCATCATCTGTGCGCTTACGTCCGTCGTTGCGTCGGCGCAGGACGGGCTTTCCAGCTTCGGTGGCCCGCTGTCATTTGGCACATCTTCGGCGCCCGCCGGTAGCCTGGAAGTCAGCGCTAAGTTAATTCCGATTGACGGGTCTACGGCGGATCTGGCTGTGACTGTGCAGTTGCCGTCTCACCATTATATTTATTCCACGAATCCGTCGTTCGGTGCCGCGACAAAGATTGCGATTAACGAACCGGCCGGAATCGAACTGGTTGGAAAAATTCGTCCTGACCGATCTCCCGAATCCAAGTTCGACGAGAACTTTCAGCAGGCGGTTGAAAAGTTCTACGACGAAGTCACTTGGACACAACGCGTGCAGCTGAAACCCGGACAGCTGACGCCTGGACTTGAGGTCAGCGGGCAGTTGACCGGGCAGTACTGTTCAAGTGGAGACGGAGGCACATGCCGACCGATTATCCCTCCCGCAAAATTTACGGCATCACTTCCTGCCGGGTTTGAAGCTCCGGCAGTGGCGGTTGATGCATCGATGGCTGCCGACTCAAAATCGACGGTGGAACTACTGCCCGAGATGCGGCTGCCGAATGATCTGAACGAAGTCCCGATTCGTTTCACAGTTTCGTTGTCACCAGAGCATCCGGCGCCTGGTCAGGACGTGATCCTGACAATCAGAGCCGACATCGATGCTCCTTTTCACACGTATTCGATCACGCAGGACCCGAATGTGCTGGGAACCGCACCAACGGAAATTGTCCTGGACGCCGTAAACGGTCTGCAGCAGATCGGCACTGAATTTTCTGTCACACCTGCACCAAAGAAGATGCCGGGGCTGGACGAAGGCGAAATTATTGAATTTCATGACGGTTCCGTCGAATGGACTCGCAGATTCACTCTCGCCGACGACCACGCATCTGTCGAAGGCCAAATCATGTTCCTGGTTTGCGACGAGCAACAGTGCCTTCCACCGACAACGGTGCCATTCGCAGTTCAGGTAGGCAGCGGTGATATCGCGGCCCTGCCAACGTCCGCGCCGGCACAGCCCGGTCCCGGCGATGTTGTTATTGAACATCAATTCGGCCAGGCAGGACAGCAGGAAGGGCTTCTGGCCTTCATCG
>JAQWLN010000049.1 GCA_029247265.1 Fuerstiella sp. | reverse complement strand
CTAATGACCCGTATTTCTTTGCGGAAACAGGAGAGGAGGCAAACTGATGTTGAACTTCACTCCTGCAAAAGAAAATGGTGCGAGTGCCGGTATCACACTTACAGAAGTGTTGATGTCCATGATGATCATGAGCATCGGCGTTTCTCTGGTCGCGAGTCTGTTTCCGATTTCGGCATTGCGGTCCGCTCAGGCGACGAAACTGACGAATTCAGCGATTCTGAAGTACAACGTTGAAGCTCTGCTGCGGGCTCGTCCGGAATTACTTTTTGATCCCGATGGTGATTTCGTCAATTCAACCTCTGATTCGCAGTTCTACTGGACGCGTCTGACAGAACATTTTCAGCGGCGTTCAGAGAAAAATTACATCATCGATCCGGCAGGCTACTTCTCATTCGGTGCCAGCTACAACTATGGTCCTGCGGCTCGCAACAACAACAACGGAGTCGTGGACGTTAATGTCGTGCCGCCGAACAATCGCGCATTCTGCGATTACTTTGGAAATCGCGATCCTGATAACACTCCTTCAACGCCACCCGAACCATACGCAGTCTTACCACGTTATGACGGTGGGCTGCGTGCCGCCGCCCTGCCGACGCAATACGACCGAAACGTAAATCAACGCGATTTTGAAATTCTGGCCGCGGCCATGACGAAATTGGGTGATGGATGGGACACGGTCGTGGATGATTTTGCCGTCTCTGCTATCACCAACAATAATAACCAGGTGATCGGGGTGACGCTCGATGACGAAGCGGAACTGGGCGACATCGTCACGTCGACGGATTACGCTTCTATTCTGTCTATCGGCGATCCCGAACTGACTCGGATTACTGTGTTCAGCGTGAACGGTCGCTTCAGTCAGTCGTATCCTCTGATCGCCGTTAGCGGCCAGCAGTGTACGTGGAATCAGGCCCTTCCGATTGAATTCGGTGGTGCTGTGGGGCGCGTCTTAATTCAGACGAATCGGATCAGTGACTTCAACTGGATCCTTACCGTTCGCCGTGGGTCGGATGGAAGGGCTGTGGGGGTAGATGTCGTCGTCCTGTTTTCTGACGGGCGCGACGCGGACGATGAACGTGTCTTTGAGGCACAGTTCACTGCCGGGCAGTTTGATGTCATTGTTGCGAAGACCGGTGGCTCAAATGAAAACGGGGATCCGGCGGAACCAGTGCTCAAACGTGGCGGTTTCATGCTGGACGTTGAAAATGCCAGATGGTACCGCGTTTCGAATTACGAGGAGAACACCGCAGACAACACTGGTAGTACGTATCGAGTGACGTTGGAAAACGCAGCGGTTTCAAGTACTCCTGGCGCTGCAGGTTCCACCAGTGGTGCCATGTTCCTTCCAGGAGTTGTCGAGGTCTTCCCATTAGGATCTGTCGCTTTGCCGGATCACATGACTCCCCGAGCCTTTCGTTAGTCAACCGTGTTCTCTGAATATGCACGTCATGAACAAAACAGTTAACCACAATCGGACGAACAGCAGCCAGGGTTTTACTCTGGTGGAAATGCTGGTGTCCGTCGCATTGGTGCTGCTCATGATGACGTTATTCGCTTCGGTCTTACAGATGGCCACCGACAGCGTCAGCAAGCAACAGACTCTCTCTGAAAATGATCAGAAGGCTCGGTCACTCACCACTGTGATTCGCAGCGACTTTCAGAAGCGAACGCTTCGGAATGTGCAGCCATTCTTTGCTGGCGAACAGTCAGCGACGTCGCCTACAAATTTCGGCGATCGCTCAGGGTACTTTTATGTCAGTACCAATAGCAGCAGTTCGTCATTCGACGATCTGATTCAGTTCACTGTAAGTTCTGACCAGATTCAGGAGCACAAGGATATTTTCCCGTATTTCGGCCGAGCAGGGCAGTTGGTCGATCGCACCACGGGAAGTGTTGTTCTCTCTGGCAACGTCAATCAGCCGGAGGTTGATGACGGAAGCCTGGACCGAAATTTCCTGGCAACTTCGCCTGATGCCGAAGTTTGTTACTTCATTCGCAACGGAAATTTGTATCGGCGTCAATGGTTGATTCGACATCCTTTGCCGGTGGCTGGTGGTGAACTTGAGCCTCAACCCAAAGCGTTCAGCGGCACGGACTTCATGTCCGGGTATACCGATGCCACGGATGACGCTTCGAAGTCATCCACATTTGATGGACTGTTTCGACTGCCAGGTCCAACGGTCTTTGACGCGGGCACGACCACCCCCAGCACTGGTGATGATGTTCTGAGCAACGACTTCTACCGCTATTTTGATTTTTCAGCGTATCCGACGTTCCCTGTCTATGCGGGAAACACTTTTCAAAAAGCCACGTTTCACGGTAACGATTCGTTGAGCAACGAGAATAGTCTGACGGGTGGTCCTCTGGTCAGTCTTGGCAAACCGGCGTACCGAAGTGGCTTTGATATTTCAGATGGGTTGTCACGAGAGCATCTGACACTGATTGACCTTAACAATGCATCATCGTTGGCCGTGGGATTCATGGGACGTTTTCTTCACGGCGAAACGTCCTCGCCGAATTTTAACTATCCTCAGCAACCATCGCACTTGAAAAATGATACTTCAGCGACAGTTAATCCGCTGGACATTGACGCTGGGAATGCTCGATACGCAACGAACCAGTACGGAATTATCACACACTTCAATGCGACGCCGGCAGGGGCGTCCGGGCGGGGCGGTACTCGGGCTGTGGAAGATCTGCTTCTTTCCAACGTTCATGAGTTCAAAATCGAACTGTGGGACGAGCAGCTGAACAGTTTTGTGAAGCCAGGTTACGGGAGCTACAATTCCGGAAATGGCACGTTTTCGCCGCCGTTGGGTGACTATCATATTGCCCGAAATTTGAATCGAAGTTTCGGGGCCGATAATCACCTGACCGGGACGGTGTTTGATTCGTGGCACCCCGATAACCAGGTCACGCCACAGGCAAATCAGCTACCGCCTTATCAGCCGTACTCGCAATACTATCCGCCGGAACGTCCGAACGGACCGTCTCCGCCGGGAACGGGGGGGCGTCTGGTTGATCAGGTCGCAGTTAACTACTGGCAGGCGGCGACTCCGTATTCGGTCGGTGATGTTGTTTTTCCCGATTTTTCACAGATTGTTGATGATCGAAGCGCGCCTGCAAACGGACTGTTTGATCTCGGAACAGACACACTGCAGGGGCAGGGGTTTCAGTTTGCGTATCGTTGTGTGGCCGTCACGGACATTGATAACGACGGCACTTCTGGAGAATCCGGCGGCAGCGCTCCGGTGTGGCCGACAACGGACGCAAAACGGTTCACGGAAAATGAAGTCACCTGGGACTCCATTGATAATCGACGGAGTCTGAAGGCGGTCCGGATTACCATTCGGTTTCAGAATCAAAAGTCAAAGGACATGCGTCAACTGACTTTGGTGATGCCTCTGACAGACAGTTAGAGCCAGTGAGTGCTTTTTGGTTCGACTGAATTCAAAAAGCGTTGTTTGAACGACGACATGATGTGGCGATGACGAGGGCCTGTTCGTCGCTGCGATTGGTATGTCAGCTGCAGATTCGCAGTTGCACAGTAACAAACACGTCCCTTACGCGAATTCAGGGAAGCAAGGCCATGAAACATTTCAACCACGGGGAGAAACCAACCAGCCAACGCGGCGGATCCACCCTCGTTATTGTCATCGCACTTCTCGGCCTGCTGGCGTTTACCGGCATGGTGTTCTTCACGTACGCCAACCAGGAGAAGAGAGCATCCGAATACTTCGCTGAAGCCGCGAAGGCGCAGTATGACGAGCCAAACGAAATCTGGCCCCACATGCTGCGGCAGATCACGATCGGTGCGCCTGACCGTTTTCGAGGCAGTATTCTGTACAGCGAAGATAACCGGAATTCCATGGCCGGTAACGCGATTGGCGCGGACATCTACCCGCATTCCGGCGAGGCAATCGATGTCGGCTACAACGCTGCTGGCGTACCAACCGTGACGAGCAGTCAACCAGCCGGGGAGAACTACCTGAACATAGTCGATTCGCCCGCCGCTCGTGGAGGAACGTTGGTTCGCGATACTCCCGCTCCGGACGTGGACTATACGTACCCGGACATCAACAATCCGTTTCTGGCCTATCGGGGCACCGCCATTCGATACTACACCGATGATGCGAATGGCAATGGTGTTTGGGACGCCGGAGAATTGATCGAATTTCAGCGTGTGCCGGTCATCATTCCGTCGTTTCATCGTCCGCAGTACATGAAAACCGCACGTCTGAATGGCATCGGAGACAAAGATGTGCCCACGGATCCCTTCTGGGCCTATGCGATGGACCCGGGAAATCCCGACACACCTGCAGTTCCAACGGTTGCCAATCGTAATCGCCCGAATTCGAGATTGTTTCAGAGACGTTCGTTCAGGCCACATCCTATGCATCTTTCCGGTGTGACCGAGGGTGGTGCGCCGGTGTTGCGCTACCTCACTGACGATGAAGCGGCAGATCCCAATGGAGACGGCGACACGACAGACGCGATTGGATCGGGCGGTTTTCCATTCATTCCGGAAAATCTTGCCAACAACCTGAATGAGAACTCTGCAGTCGCCGGAGAAATGGGCATCTGGACGGGATCACATCCCGGCGTGTATGAGTTGGATGTGGACAACGACGGGGATGGAATTCGAGAAGGCATCTGGCTGGATCTTCACTACCCTGTACAGGAACAGACGGCAGCGGACGGAACGGTGCGGAAATATGTGGTGATGTACTCGGTCACGATTTATGATCTCGACGGTCTGATCAACCTGAATGTGCATGGCAATCTTGCGGGGCTGCCCAGGACACCTGCCGGCACACTCCAGTCTGCCACGACGCAGGGATTTTTCTCCAACTCATTCCTGTCTCAGTCCAACCTTGGATTGGGCCCCAATGAGGTGAATCCGTTATGGGCCATGCGACGACCAACGGCGCTGGACGCATCAACGGAGGCTCACTTTGTAAAACACTTTGGGCGAGCCCCCAACAATTCGGTTGAGCAGGCCAATATGGAGCTTGCGTGGCTGATGATGGGGCGCGGTGAATACAAAGTCGACAACGGCGTGTGCACGGACTTCGAAGATTTGCACGCTGGCCGCTGGGGCGAAAGAGATCTGCTGTACAATTCGCTGGAACGCCTGCCAACGAAACTGAGGATTGCTGATTTGCCGCGCCCAGGACGATCGGGCAAGCTCTACGAATCGGTCTCCTCCGGTATCTCCTTCGGTGGCCGCAATGGCTTTGACGACAATCAGAATCGTTTTGAAGGTGAAAGCCGAATCGCGTCGGGGCGACTGCGATCGTACGGACACCCAATGGACTTCTCGGGGCAGGGCCGCAGAACAAGAGTGGACAATGCGGTGTATGACGCGGGCTCCGATATGTTTGAGGATGACGACCCCGGCTCGAATTTCTTCGGGAACGCCGATGACCCGCGCAGCCCGATCATGCTTCATGATTCCAGCAGCACCGGTCCTGAACGTTGGGTCGGTTATATCCAATACGGCGCAGCAAGCTCCATGAACAGCGCTGACAAATCTCGCTACACGTTTGGTCCGGACGGGGCCTATGGTGGTAAAAATCGTGAGCTGGAAGCGGCGGGCACCGATGACCTGAACCACAATCCGGTATTCGACGCCAACTTCGAAGATCCTCTGGAAACGATCTTCGATCAGGATTTTGCCGACCGTTCCCGTGACGGAATCGCGTCCATTGGTGACACGCTGGCGTTACAAATGGACCAAACACTGATCAGCAGTGCAACCGAAACTCCGAGTGACCATCTCACGAAATTGACGCCGCATTTCGCTGAAGTGGATTCCGATAATCGCGAAATGTTTACCACCTACAGCAACACGTTGCGGCACATTGCGATGCAGCGAGACGACCGGCGAAGCTGGGAGTACACGGCTGATTCAGACGGTGATCTTCGTCTTGAGTTTCCGCCGCAATTTGGTTCCGCTCAGCCGTACACGGCTACAGACCCTTTCCGTGCACAGGTTCGTCGATTACTCACCAACGAAATTGGTGAAGGCCGTGATCTGATCGGGGCATTGCCGATCAGTATCAATCAACTTCTTGATGTCGAACGTTCTGAACGCACACCCCGAGAGGGCACCCCGGAATTCGTGACTTACATGGAACGAGCGGGGATGCGGTTTCGTCCATTGACGGAGCACCCTGACCTTTCAGAGGGAAACACCGTTCTTAACCTCGTCAGTGCGAATCTGCCGGTCTACACGCAGAACGTGACGGACCTTCCCGCGTTTCCTCCTGAAACGGTGGAAGGCCGCGAATTCTGGGCACGTCGCGACAGACAGCAGATGGCTCGAGACATCTATGTATTGCTGTACACGCTGGGCGGAGCCCGGGACGACACGGTCGTGGGCAGGATTAAAGATTATACCCTCCCCAACGACCCGGACTTGCTGGAAGGTTCAGCGCTGGTCTCTGCGATTTATACGCATGAACAACTGCGAAGAATGGCCCAGTTTGCTGTCAATATGGTGGACGCTCTGGACACAGACAATGTCATTACCAAGTTTGAATACGATAAGAATCTAGGTGACGACGTGGCTCTTGGGGCTGGCTGGAACCTGGACGACAATCCCTATCAGGATGAATCGACAGCCGGTCAGGGAACAGTTCAACAGACGGCAGACGGGCTGTATCCAGAGGACAATGCGGAACGTGGCGTTGTCTATGGTGTGGAAGCTCAGCAGTTGGCCTTCAGTGAAGTTCTTGGAATTCGTTCACCTGAGATTACAGGGGGAATGCAGGAACATGAGGCCACGCCATATGTCGACTCGGTGAATCGCGATTTTATGTATGTGGAACTGCAGAATATGCTGCCCGTGGAATTGGACCTCGCCACAACAAATTCCAATACGAACGAATCTGCCATCTGGCGAGTCGCGCGTTACGACAGGCCAGCGTCCGATGAGAAAATTGGTTTGCCTACAGCACCCACGCGAGCCATTTCGATTCTGGAGCATCAGGAAAACGTAATTGACGGAGGAGGGCGTTTCTCCATTTCGGCTGCGAGTGATCTCGCGCTGGCGTCCAGCGCGTTCTTCCTTAATCTTGATGACCCGCAAAACGATAACGAATATGAGTTGATTGCTCCCAATTCAGCAACCGTAACGTTGCCGACAGGTTTCAATACCAGTGGTTCGACAGACCCCGGTTATGCTCCTCTCACTGATATTGATGTGATTCACACGGATCACATCAGCGGCAATCGCTTTACCGTCGACGGCAACTTTCTGGAGTCTCTTGTTTCTTACGCGGGCAACGATGTGTTCGATGAGTTGAATGCCAATCCCGTATTCGGCGCGGGTCTTCCAGGAGTTCAAGGTTTCGATCTGGTGCTTCAACGTCGGATGAACCCAAACCTTCCCGCGCTGAATGACACGGATAATCCCTGGATTGAAGTCGACCGAATCAAATTGGTGATCACTGATCTTGGGATCCTGGCAACACATGATCATACGGACTTGTTTGATCCCGGCATTGATCCCGGCAACGACAAGGGGCTGGTAGTCGATCTGACAAGTAAAGAACGTCAGGAGCCACTTAGAAACACCATCCAGGCTGACGGCACGGCAGATGCCACCGTCCCCTATCGCTACAACACGGTCAAGAGCGGCAATGGTGTTGGGATTTCGGACACCCTGGGCGTGAACTCAATAAACGGTGCTGGCCCGTTCACGTTGTGGCAACCACACTTTGACCGAAACTTTGCGTCACCAGGCGAATTGCTGAACGTGACAATTCTGCCGCCATCGCAGTTAACCCATCGATTATGGGCCTCACGATTTAGTCCTTTTCATCAGTCGTTTGTGAACGCCGAGAGCCAGGATCTTCGTGACCCTGACCAGGCATCTACTCCAGCCGTTCTCGACAGAGTCAGGCCTGAAGCATTGGCCAGCGCATCAGCCATGTTTCTGCAGCCTGATTTTCCTGATGACGGTGATGGAGACGACGAAGACGGAAATCCGATTCTGGAGGATTCCCGCGACAACCGCTGGTACAGACTGTTTCAGTTTGTGGAAGTGCCGTCTCGAGTGCACAGGATGCTGGGCAATTATCTGACACAGACGCGGTTACCGGGCAAGATAAATATGAACACCATTCGCCATGCCGAAGTCTATGCCGGTTTACTCGATGAACCACTGCAGGCAGACGTAAATCCTAACCAGCAGCTGTTTCCTTTCATGGAAGATGACACTCCGGGTATTGAAGGGACGGAGGTCTACGTCACTATCGCCCCCACTCAACCCGGGAACGGAAATGGGAACGGAAATGGATGGGGAAATGGATGGGGAAATGGTGGCATTCCACCGGGGGCCGGCAACGGCGACAACGGAGTGAGACGGCTGAGCATCAAGGACCGTTGGTTTGAATTCATCAATGAACGAGACGGGGGCACCACTGTTTACGACGCTGTTAATGATGTCAACACCGTGATGTGGATCCCCGGAATGCCGAACTCACGACCGTTCCGGACGTACGGGCATCTTGGTAATGATTCGGGTGACAACGGAATCGATCGCACTCTGCTTCGTCCTCTGGGCGCCGATGCCGCGGACGAGAACACCGCTGGCGACTTGGATATCACAACGAATCGAACATGGCTGGAAACCGGTGGCCGTGATTTTCACCGGCACCCGGATGTTCCGGGTAATAACGGCGATCTCGTAACGGGGGCAACCAGCGTGGAAAGATATCAGCTGTTGTCCAAGATCATGAATAATACGACGACCGTCAGTAATGCATTCATTGTGTATTCCACGGCCGCCTATTTTGAAGCCCACGAGGATTCGGCAACCGGATTGGTGCGGGTGGGTGGCCGATTTGATCTGGACAGCGACGGCGACTCCAAAAACGATCAGCAACGAGCGGTGTTTATCATTGACCGCACGGAATTGTACAATGCTATGGACACTGCAAGCGGCGACATCGATTGGCAAAGGCTGGTGAAACACACCAATATCATCGAATAGGTGCCAGCGCTGAAATCGCATAGCACTCAGGCTGTTTGCAGCTGGGTGGCACCGGCTCCGCCGGTGGTTCTGGCGTTCGTGATGCACAGGCGGAGCCTGTGGTACACAGAGGCGGGCATTGACCGCAGGCTGCCAGGCTGTGACTACAGATTCTGGTGGAAATGTTCGTTCTGTACGGGAATTGTGCAGTCCAGAATCGCTCTCAGAACTTCCGCCGGAGAACGGTTGCAGTTGATGCGATGAATGATCTTCTGGTCATACTGTTCCAGAACGGGTGCGGTCACTTCTTCGTAAAGTTGAAACCGGCGACGTATCACATCTTCGTTGGCATCGTCCGTACGATTCTCGCGGATAGCGCGCCGGCGAATGCGATGCACCATGTCTTCCAGATCCGCACATTCCAGATAGATAATGCGGTAGATCTCGAGGTACTGCTCCACGACGCCAACCTGCTCCACATTTCGTGGCATTCCATCCAGTACCAGCAGGTCTTCGCGAGGTTTATACCATGACAGCGCCACGTAGGCATCGACTGCGGTCTTCCAGATCTTCATCGTCAGATCGTTGGGAACCAGCTCGCCGCGTGAGATGTAGTCGTACACCTGCTTGCCGGTGTCAGACCCAATGTCGATTGAGCGAAAGACATCTCCTACGGAAAGATGAAAGAACCCCGGGATGTTGGCCAGAATGCCTCCCTGAGTTCCTTTGCCAACGCCCGGCGGGCCGAACAACAGCACGCAGCGATATCGGTCATCCTGAGACATGTCAAATCTGTTCCGAGTAGAGTGAGACGTTTGAATTTCCGGCGGAGAGTATGGCAATGAAGCCAAAATGGAAACAGGGAACACATCGGTGATCGTCAGATATTCTCTGATTCGATACAGCATTTCACGCTGTCTTGTGGCCGCGAAGAACGATTTTCAGCAGCAGTTTCGTTGCTGCCCCGAGCCAGTAACGTTCACGACAATAAGCAAATTGCTCCAGTCGCCACTACAACACAGTCCTCATGTTTGCAGCGGCAGCATTTCATGTCCAGGGACGATTCACGCCGAGTGTTTTCTGTTATGTTCGACTCTTCGACAGCAGGTCACGGGAGTCCCTTCCGAGTTGTTCGAGGATGCCGACGACGTCGTTGAAGGGAACGTCCAGGGGCTCGATTTGATCGGCGGCAACGACGCCGACGGTACCGATCCACGTATCCGGTGCTCCCGGGAAGAAAACGACCGCTGACTCGTCCGACAGACGCTCCGCTTCAAACGCGATCCGACGACATTCAGGTGTGCGAATGAGCACAGGCTTGAGCGACGGCACGTTTCGCGTTCCTCCGATATTGCCCGCCAGCAGGTCCTTGTAGATGGCATACTTCGGAAAAAACGTGGTGAGGTACTTTTCGATGAGCTGATGGAATTTTCGACCAATGGCGCGATGAGCCATCAAGCCTGCAGAAAAACACGCAAACAGTAGAACGGCAACGGCAACGGCAAACAGCATCGCGACGCCGGCGGCGGTTTTCACAGGCATCCATTCCTCCATCGGCTCATAGATCACGACCACAAAACTGTAGACGTAACCCAGCAGACCGATCACGACGGCCAGCGGCAGGATGAACAAGACCCCCCCAATTGCCGTAGCCTTGAAGAAGCCAATGGATCGTCCGATCTTATCTCTCATGCGGGCACTGCTTTCTTCCGGGTATCTTCGTGGCAAAACATGGCATCGACGGACGCAGTCTAACCAGGTTGTCGCCCCACACGAAAGGGGTTGACGTCCGTAATGAAACAGCAGGAGACGCGATGACCGAACCGTTGCATCTGGTCACCGACGAGCTGATGTGATGGTACTATGGTCGAGCGTGGACGGTATCGCGGATGCTGCTATCGTCGCATCATGCATTCGTCGTGAACAAACAGCACATTGGCAACTGTTGTCCATGCCGCAAGGTTGGCAATGTCTTTCGAAACGGATTCCGCTTCGCCGATTGCGACATACTTAGCTGCGGCCTCTGCATCTGCACGAAAATGCGTTCTCTGATCCTGCAGTAGACGCTGCAGAACGCTGGCCTCACCATTGGCAGGCGGTCGGCTGGTCAGCAGACGGAACATTCCGGCAAGCAGAACTTGGTCATTGTTGCCGTGTTTCTGCAGCAGGCGATCGGCCAGCATACGCGCCGCTTCCACGAATTGCGGGCCGTTCATCACCACAAGAGCCTGCAGCGGTGACGACGTGCGTTCGCGTTTGACGCGGCAGACATCACGCTTGGCCGCGTCCAGTGTCATCATCATCGGGGCGGGAGCGGTACGTTTCCAGTACGTGTACAGACTGCGCCGATACAGGCCGCTGCCTTTGTCCGGGTTGGACGGCTTGAACGACGCGGCCAGTTCGTATGGTTTTGCAGGGGCCCCACCAGGATGGCGGTGCAGCAGGCCACTGACAGCGAGCGCATTGTCTCGCAACATTTCTGCGTTCAAACGGAAAACCGGAGCGTGGGTCAGCCATTGATTCTCAGGATCGCGTCGATGCTGATCTGCGGATGTGAGACTGCTTTGGCGATACGTTGACGACATGACCAACAGCTTCAGAAGGCGCTTCACGTTCCAGCCGCTTTGCAAAAAGTCGGCCGCCAGCCAGTCCAGCAGCAATGGGTGGCTGGGCGCCATGCCCTGACTGCCAAAATCCTCCGGAGACTGCACCAGTCCGTTCCCAAACGCCGTTTGCCACAGCCGATTCACGGCCACTCGAGCGGTCAGAGGTTGCTCACGCGAGGTCAGCCATTGAGCCAGTCCCAGTCGATTTTTGGGCCATGCGGCGTTCATGGGCGGCAGAAAGGCGGGCACATCCGAGCGGACTTCTTCTGCCCTGGCATCGTAGGCACCGCGAGTGAGCACGTACGCCTGTCGCGGTATGGCGCGTTCGCGCATGACCATGATCTCCTGCATGCCGTCCTGGACAGCGCAGACCGCTTTGCGAGCCGCCTGCACGTCCGCAAGGCGAGTCTGATATTCGACGTCTGTCGTTGCGGCGGCATAACGTGTCAGCGCCGTTAAGTGGGGCCCGTCCAGTTTAGACCAGTCCGACTGCAGTGCCTGAGTCAGGCTTTGTCCATCAAATAACTGTCTGATTTCCAGAGCAGTCAACCGGCGATCGAACACGTGAAACTCATCGACCAGGCCCTTACTGAACCCTTTGTCGCGGAATCGCTGACCAATGGTGACGGTGTCGCCCCCTCCGCCCGTGATGTTTCGGTACAGATTGTCGCGGTTGACGATCGTCGTCGCTGGGCTTCCGTCGACCCACAGACTTAGCCCTTTGGCTGAACTGGATCCGTCATACGTCATCGCCACATGCATCCATGTGTTGAGCGGCAATGGTTTTGCAGAGCGAATTCGGATTGCATTTCCTGGCCAGAAATGAATCAATGCGGCACTCAGGTGTCCATTTTCAATCAGCAGTTCATATCCCCGACTGCCTGCATCAGTCCATGCCCGAGAACGATGAAAAACGACACTGCGCTCATAGTGGCGGGGCACTTTCAGCCACGTGGAGATTGTGAACGGCTGCCAGCGTGGAAAGTTGCCGACCTTCACATCAATGCCGTGATCACCGGTCAATTCCACCGCGTTGCCGTGTTCCCCTTTCACAACTCGGTTGGCACCCACTCCGTCCGTCTCAAACGACAACGCGGCCTGTTGTCCGGGAATCAGTTTTGTTGGGTCTTCCAGACGCACGGTCAGTTCGGCTTGCAACTTCGCCAGCGACGTGTTGCGGCGGTCATCCTTCTGCAAACCGTTGTTGGATTCGGTCAATGCCAGTTCCGCGGCCGCCAGCCTTACCTGCGTTTTCTTCAAGTCTTTTTCCTGCGGAACGGTTGGAAGGCGCAGAGTGGGTGTCGGCGTTGAGCTGGTGAAGTAAGAGTAGAGACCGGCTTCATCGATGTTGTTGAAGAACGAAAACAGCTGATAGTACTCACGTTGCGCCATCGGGTCGTATTTGTGGTCATGGCAGCGACAGCACTCGAACGTCAGACCCAGGAACGCCGTGGCAACTGTCTGAGTCCGATCGGCAACGTACTCCACACGGAATTCTTCCGGAGTGCTGCCGCCCTCCACTTTCTGCGGGTGCAGGCGATTGAAGGTTGTTGCCAGAATCTGGTCTGATGTGGCATTGGGCAGCAGGTCGCCCGCGAGCTGTTCAGTAATAAAACGGTCGTATGGCATGTTTTCATTGAACGCTCTTACGACCCAGTCCCGCCAGGGCCAGACATACCGGTCCCGGTCCACCTGGTAACCGAAGGTGTCGCTGTACCTGGCGACGTCCAGCCAGTCTGCCGCCATCCGTTCGCCATAGGACTCGGACCGCAGCAGGCGGTCCACGACCTTTTCATATGCGGTCGGTGTCTGATCGGCCAGAAATGCGTCGAGTTCGTGCAGCGTCGGTGGCAGCCCCGTCAGATCAAACGTCACTCGTCTCAGCAACGTCTGTCTGGACGCAATGGGATTCTGCGAGTAACCATTGGCCTGCTGTTGAGCGACAACAAACCTGTCGATTTCATTCTGGCACCAGTCGTCGTTGTCGACAGAAGGTACTTCTGGCGCGACGATTCGTTCGAATGCCCAGTGCCCCTTCCATTCTGCTCCTTCTGCGACCCACCGACGTACGAGTTCCTGTTCCCGTTCAGTCATCGCCAGTCCCGAATCCGGCGGTGGCATGCGAACATCAGGATCACTGGACAGGATTCGCGTTACAACTTCACTCACTTCCGGCTTGCCGGGCGCCACTACGAACAGAGTGTCATCTGTCTCCAGCTTGCGGAAAACGGCTTCGGCGGAGTCAAGGCGCAGATCTGCCTCACGAGTATCGGCATCCGGTCCGTGGCACAGAAAGCAACGGTCTGACAGTAATGGCTTGATGTCGCGCGCAAAATTAACCCGGGGCTCATCGACTGCCACCGCCGTCTGAGGGACGGACCCCGAACTGATGAGAAGCAGCACGACGAACAGAAGGATCGACATACGTTGCGGCATGGGCGGAGTTGGACAACGGAGGAGAAAAGGTGGAGGAGAATCTCTGATCTTAGCATCGCCGAAGACAGAAAAAAGGTCTCATGTCCAAAGGCGTCGACTCTGTTGAGCAATACGCTGCGTGAGTTGGCGTGGGCGAACCCGCAGCAGATCGACGGATTCTGTACGCCGGCGGCACGGCGGGCGTCAGAAATTTTGATTTCCGGGGCTCATGTGCAGACATCGGAAACTATACGACCACCGCATATTCTGATAACAATCAGTTGGTCCTGCGTATCCTTCGATTGAAACACCAAAGACGAACATGAACACTGCAAACGTGGAAGGCTCGCCTGCACGAATCCCGACACGGGGCCGCATTCTGGGCATTGACTACGGCACGAAGCGAGTTGGCGTGGCGGTCAGTGACATGTTTCAGGAACTGGCCAGTCCACTGCATAATTATCAGCGCAACGGACAACAGGCGGACGAGCAGTTTTTCCGAAATGTCGCCGAGGAGTACGAAAGTGTGGGGCTTGTTGTCGGTTTGCCCGTCCACATGAGCGGCGACGAAAGTCAAAAGTCACGTGAAGCCCGACGATATGGGGCCTGGCTTTCTCGGGTGACTTCACTGCCAGTGGAGTTTCAGGATGAACGCTTCAGCAGTCTGAAGGCGGAAGCTCTGATGCTGCAGTCCGCGCTCACAAAGAAGCAGCGAAAATCCAAAATTGATAAATTGGCAGCCCATATCCTGCTGCAGGCGTTTCTGGATAGACGACGCCAGAAGTCAACTTCCGCAGAAACTCCTGTGGATTTCAGTGACAGGTCGGACAACGGCCTGCTGGACGAAGAATGACGGTCGGCTAAACTTCTTAGCGATGATAGGCATTTGTAAATCGGGTTCACCCGTCGGGTGGTCCCGGCAATTCGCATCTCCCGGCAGCGACCGGGACTGATCCGCCAGCTTTGTCAGTTGTCCTTTGTTTGAATCGCCGTTGCAGGACGCGAGTGCATGAACAGTTTAATTCGAGGTTTGGCCACTGTCGCAGTTTGTGTGCTGCTGCAACCTGAACGGCCCTCGGCGGCGGACTGGCCGCAATGGATGGGCCCGAAGCTGGACGGCATATCTCTGGAACGTGGTTGGTCAACCGACTGGCCTGAAGACGGCTTGCGCCCGGTTTGGACGGAAGATGTTGGCATCGGGTTCTCGTCGATCAGCGTCGTCGACGGTCGCCTGTACACGATGGGCCACGCGGACGGACAGGAAACGGTATGGTGCCTGAAGGAAGAAACCGGCGAGCAACTGTGGTCGCATGAATACCCCGCAGAATTGAACGCGAATCTGTACGACGGCGGTCCCGGTGCCACGCCGGCAGTCGTTGGCAATCTGGTGTACACCCTGAGTGTCGACGGCCAGCTGCATTGCCTGCACCGCGTGACAGGAGCCGTGTTGTGGCAGCGAAACCTGCAGGAAGATCTGGGTGTCGCGCTGCACGAATGGGGATTTAATGGTTCTCCCTGTATTCTCGGCGACCACTTGCTGTTTGAATGCGGTCGACTGGCCGCGTACAACCGCATGAACGGCGAACTGGTCTGGCGTTCAGAAGAACATCGTGCGGGGTATGGGTCGGTGCGAGCGTTTTTGCACAATGGACGATCGCTGCTGGCAAGTCTGGACAACGACGGGATACGCATCAGCGCGGCCTCAGACGGTTCAACAATTGCCTTCCAGGAATGGAAATCGCCATTTGGTACCAATTCGACAACGCCCATTGTGGTGGCCGACATGATCTACATTTCAACGGGGTATAACGTTGGCTGCGGGCTGTTTCATCTGACGAAGGGCAGCTCAGCGGCGGATTCGCCGGACTTACAGCTGCAGGAAGTGTATGCCAGCAAGCGAATGCGAAACCACTTCAACAACAGCATTCTGTATGAAGGGAACCTGTACGGGATGGACGGCAATTCCAATCTCGGTCGAGTTGTGACATTGACGTGCATGGACTTCCGGACAGGAGAAGTTCGCTGGAAGGAACGTGGCCTGGGCTGCGGTTCTCTGATGATTGCTGATGGCAAATTGATCATTCTGAGTGAAGGCGGTCAGCTGGTGGTCGCAAAGGCCAGTCCCGAGAGTTATCAGGAACTTGCCCGATCGGACTTTCTTGAGGGCCGATGCTGGACAATGCCGTTACTGTTGAACGGTCACGTCATCGGGCGAAATGCCAGCGGAAGGCTGGTGCGTGCAAAACTACCTGTCGATCAGTAATCACCGAGGAAAAACGATATGAGTTCAGTTTCACGCAGAAGTCTTTTGGGCAGTGCTATCGCTGCGGGGTTGTTGCCAGGTCAGGTTCAGGGCGGAATTGCCGCACCTGCGGAATCACCTCGCCGAACTCGCTTTGGGGTGTCCACGTATTCGTTCTGGCAGTTTAAGAACAAGGATCTGCGATCCGTCGAGACGTGCATCGATCTGGCGGCTGAGTGGGGATTTGATGGCGTTGAAATTCTGGAAATGCAGATGACGAATACCGACAATTCGACGCTGCAAAAACTGAAGCAGCGAGCCTTCGTGAATGGTCTCGATCTGTGCGGTTTTTCAACTCACCAGGGATGGGTGAATCCCGACCCGAAGGTCCGTCAGGCCAACACAAAGAAGACCATCAATTCCATTGAACTGGCCTACAAGCTGGGAATTCCGACCATGCGAGTTAACACGGGGCGGTGGGGAACCAGCGGCAGTTTTGACGAGCTTATGGCGAACCGCGGTATCGAGCCCACTCTGGAGGGCTATACCGAGGAAGATGGATTTAAGTGGGTCGTTGACGGAATCAGCGATTGCCTTGCCACCGCTGAAAAATGCGGTGTGACGCTTGGATTGGAAAATCACTGGGGGCTGGGCCGCACCGCCGAAGGTGTCATGCGCATCGTCAACGAGATCGATTCACCGTGGCTAAAGACGACTCTGGACACCGGTAACTTTCTGGAGGATCCGTATGACCGCCTTGAACAGATCGCCGATGATGCGGTGCTGGTTCAGGCCAAGACCTACTACGGCGGTGGCATGTGGTATTCGTTGGATCTTGATTATCCGAGAATCGCCAGATTGCTGAGGCAACACAATTTCGGAGGATATGTATCGCTGGAGTTTGAGGGCAAGGAAAACCCAAGGACCGCGATTCCCAAAAGCCTTGCGATGCTGCAGAAGGCCTTTGCGTAATCAATTGGTTTCAGACCAGCATGACGCTGTCTACGGAAACGTCGACGCCGGGCGAAAATGCGACGTGATCCGGCTGGCGGTCAGGATCTATCGGACAACCGATTGCCGACGCAAGTGTCTGATGAACAGTCACACGCTGCGGCGTGCAGAACGTATACGGTGAGTGATGTACGTTGCCCAGAAAGTATCGACCATCAGGACGGCGTGCAAACAGCACGTAGCGTTCCAGCAGAAAGTATTCCAGCGTGCCCGGTTCCGCGACAGAGAACTGTGGATTGCTTTGCAGCTTCATGTCGGCCTGATAGCGGCCGTCCTGCTGGCCCAACCGTTGTCCACGGTAACTGATGCCACTGGTGTCGCGATTCAGTGATAGGTCTGCGTCGAAATACGGCAGATACCAGAAGCGTCGGGCAATTTGGACAGCTAGGCGTTTTGTGGCGTCCAGGCTAAAGAACCAGACTCCACTGCGACCATCGGGCAGAGTCACGTAAGTCCGCAAATTGGTCTCCAGAAACCATGAAATGCCAGGCACGCCCGGGAACCACCAGGGGCGCACCTTGTCCATCGCAAATGGCACCATGCCCAGCCAGCCGTCACCGTCAAACGTTTCCACGGAAAGCCCGTCCGGCAACAGTGTTTGCAGAGTGTTTGCAGACACACGCCAATGAGCAAACAGCAGGTCTGTCCATGTCTGATAACCGGATGTTTTGGTCATCTGTTCCCTCTGCCTAGCATCATCGTGGTTTGGACGTATCTGTGGAAATCCCACCATCAGCAATTACGTTCAACTGCGCGGTGACATAGCGGAATGCCCTCGCGATATCCTTGTGTGCACAGGAAACCGTCGTCCTCGCGCTCTCTTAACAGGCGACATTCGAGGTGTTTTGATCGCTGAGCGATTCTGCGGCGTCGGCACGGGCCGAATAAGGTTTCAGTCACTCACCCAGATGAAAAAGATGTCGAATCGCGTCCAGCAGTCCGTGGGGAGTGCCGGCTTTGGCCTCATCCTTCAGCGTTTCCAGCGGTGGATGAAGCAGCTTGTTAACAATGCGGTGAATCGTTTTCTCAATTGCGGCGCGTTGTACATCCGTTAGTTCCGGATTCTTACGGCATAGCAGATCAACTTCGCTGTGGCTGATATCGCTCCACTGTTCTCTGAGTCGCTGTATTACGGGACCGGTCGCTCGATGATAGATCTCGTGCATGAACCGATCCGTCTGTTGCCGGATAATCTTCTTTGCATGTTCCACTTCCGACACTCGAAGCTGACGGTTGGCTTCGCAGGTCTCTTTCAGTCGATCGATATCAAACAACAACACGTTGTCATCGATCTGGCTGATCGACGGATCAAAATCGCGGGGAGCACCGAGATCCAGAATAAACACGGGTTTTCGATCGGATGCCAGCCGCATGGTCTCAAATTGCTGATAGCTGATCAGCGTTTCTGTTGCACCCGTCGTGCTGACGATGACGTCGGCTTCGGCCAGCCGCTGTTCAAGGTGATCAAAGTCGTCGGCCACTCCGCCGAACTCCGCAGCAAGTCCTTCTGCACGCTCTCGATGACGATTTAACACAACGATGCGTTTAACGCCTTCGTCTTTAAGATACCGCAGAGTTTCCTCGGCCATTTCGCCGGCGCCGATGACCAACACAGTTTTGTTGTCAAAACGATTGAAAATGCTGCGGCCAAAGTCTCCGACTGCGACACTGGCGATCGAAACACGGCCTTCCGACAGTTTCGTATTGGTTCGCACCTTGGCCGACACCGCCAGCGCCTGTTGAAACAACGTGTTTGTCAGCAACCCGCATGCGCTGTTTTCCTGAGCGACGCGATAGGCTTCCTTGACCTGTTGTACAATCTGAGGTTCCCCCAGGACCATACTGTTGAGGCTGCACACAACCTCAAACAGATGTTCAACAGCCGATTCTCCATGATGGTACAGCACGGAACTGGTGAATTCATCTGACGGAAGATTGTGGAATGCCGAGACAAAATCGGTGATGTGTTGCGTCGACATTTCGTCGGATGTTTCATCCGACGCTGCATAAATTTCGACGCGATTGCACGTCGACAGAACCACAAGCTCAGAATCCGGATGACGTTGCTGCCAGTGCGCATACGCCTGCGTCAACTGCTCTTCTGAAGCGAAGGCCAGCTTCTCGCGGACGTCAAGTCCAGCGTGATGATGATTACAGCTCAGAACAACAACATTCATGTTGATCGCACCCGACTGCGTTCCGGCGACACAACATTCATGTTGCTGACGCTGTTGGAGGCATTTCCATGGATGCCTCCCGATAACAGCGTCAGTCCAAATACGGTGACCAGCAGGAAGCCCCCGGCCATCAGCGTCAACCTGGCGACCTGGCGTCCTGTCTGCTCCTTGCGAGCCAGAATCCAGCACAGCGCTGCGACCATCGTCAGCCAGACCACGGCAGTACCTGCAACCAACGGATCCATCCAGTTGAAGCCGCCACTCTCAGGGTTCTGCACCAGGACCAGGATGAACCCGGTGACCAGACCGATCGTCAGCATGATGACTGTGCTTACCACAAGTGCCCGATTGATGTTGGTCAACTGTTCCAGGCTGGGCAGTTGCAGTTTGTGCAGCCGGGACGTTTTTCCACGCAGTTTTTGATATTGCAGCAAATACATGCCGGCACAAATCGTTGATGCTGCGACTGTGCCGATTCCGAGCATCAGGGTGGACGCGTGCAGCATCCCCCAGCGGTAAATGGCGTTATTTTCTTGAACGGTTTCTCCAAGGACATCGTCAACGAGCATCGCCAGGATGATCAGGGCAAGAATGGACGGCAAGAGAAACAGCCCGATGGCCAGACGCCGGTGTGTCGCCGCAAGAAGGACGTAGAAGAATGCACCCAGCCAGGCCAGTACGAGAAACCAGTCGTGACTGCTGCCAACCAACGGCGGCAGTCCGGAGTCAGAGCTTCTTGTCACCAGATATGCCGTGTGAGCCAGCAGTCCGGCTGCTGCGGAACACAATGTCACGGTGCGCGTTAAGCCGGTCCGATGGCGCAGCAGCTGAAACAACTCAGTGCCGAAGGCGACCAGGTAGCTCAGCAAAAAACAGGACAGATGGACCTTGGACAGAAACGCCAAGTCTGTAACTCCGGTTGAGATGTGAGGGCGACAACTTACTCGTGGCGACAATTCTAGCTGACGGCGCATGACGGGCAACATGCTGAGGCCCGGATCACTCCATGATTGCCGCCGTATCAGCGGTTGTAGGGTTTTTCACGCCTGAGGGACAGCGTTATCAGTCCCGATTGGTCTTCGAGATGACGCCGGACTGCTGCCAGCATGGGGCCATCTGTCTAATGGGGGCGGAGAACAGACAATTTTCGAACTGACGACGCCGGATATTGCAGATCGCAGGGGGCACTGCGTACCCGCTCTGTCATGCCGTTCCCCAGCCTGAGGATATTGGAATTCCAAATCACTCAGCCAGTCGCATGACATCGCCCGGTATTTGCGATAATCTCCATGATGGCGAATTCACGCGGATTGTCGTGCGTACGGGGATTGGGAAGTATCCGGTTGCCATGGGCGGAACATTTTGAGCGAAGTTCCACTGCTCCTGCTGCCAGCAACGGACCAAACCAGCTGAGTGTACGCGAGTATGCAGTGAGATCGCAGTCCTCATACTGTCACATAAAGTGCAATCGAGTCGATGCGCGTTCGTCGCCCCCCCCAGAGATTCCACTGCTGAAGGGAAGTTTCATGTACCGAGTATTTCTGATGCTGATGTTGCACGCGGCAATTGTCATCGACGTTGCCAGTGGCTCAGACTGGACAGAATTTCGGGGCCCTACGGGTCAGGGACATTCGGACGCGGTGGATCTGCCCACAACATGGAGTGAAGATGAGCATATCGCGTGGAAAGTCGATTTGCCGGGAAACGGGTGGTCATCGCCGGTGGTTGCCGGTGGCCGAATTTATGTGACGGCGGCAGTCCCCGTCGACGTTGATGCCTCATCGCGGCATTCATTGCGAGTGCTGTGCCTGTCTGCATCCGATGGCGAAACCGTATGGGATGTGGAAGCCTTTCAGCATTCAGCAGACGAAACGATAGAGGTTCATAATAAGAACAGTCACGCCAGTCCGACCCCAATTCTGGAAGGGGATCGGCTGTACGTTCACTTCGGCCCTCACGGGACGGCCTGTCTCAGGACGGACGGCTCAGTTGTCTGGAAGAACAGCGAACTGCATTATGCACCGCAGCACGGGAACGGCGGCTCACCGGCAGTGGCCGGCGACGTGTTGGTCATTTGTTGTGACGGCAAGGACCAACGGTATGTGACAGGGCTTGATAAGCAATCCGGAGAACCGATCTGGAAAACAGAACGTGAATTGAGTCCTTCGCGAGGCTTCAGCTTTTGTACACCGACGATCGTCCGCGTTGCCGGAGCATCCCAGGCAATCTGCCCAGGAAGCGGCGGGGTCTGGTCTTATGACCCTCAGACCGGAAAACAATTATGGCAGGTCGCGTATGGCGAAGGATATTCAGTCGTGCCACGCCCGGTCGCTGGACACGGCGTGGTATTTGTCTGCAGTGGATTCGGTGATCAGCAGTTGTTTGCCATTGATCCCACCGGGAGTGGTGACGTGACCGATTCGCATGTCGTCTGGAAGATCAAAAAGGGAGTGCCCAAGTCGCCATCTGTGTTGTTGGTGGAGAACGAACTGTACATGGTCGACGATGCCGGCATTGCCAGTTGTCTTGATGCCGTTTCTGGTGAGGTACACTGGCAGGAGCGACTTAATGGCAAGTTCTCGGCATCGCCGTCGCTGGCGAACGGGCTGATCTACTTTCAGAGCGAGACCGGCACGACAACGGTGGTACGTCCTGGTAAAGACTACGATGAGGTCGCTCAGAATCAGCTGGGAGACGGTGAAGTCCGCACGTTTGCTTCGTTCGCCTTCGTGGACAATGCCATTCTGCTGCGAAGTGAAACCTCTTTGTATCGCATTGAAAAGCGTTAGTTCGTTCTCCGTCGGTGCATGTTCAAACTTAAGGCCGCCTGCGGGAGAGTCGTGCAGTTTTCGCGGCGTGTGTCTTCGAACAACCCTATTTGACGGCCAGTACAGAGGCGAAATTGAAGCACTGGAACCATGGGCAAACCGTACTGAATCCTGCTTCACCAAGGCGTTCAACGTGTGTGTCCAGAGTTTCCGGTACCAGACGATTCTCTATAGCGGTGCGTTTCTGAGCAATTTCAAGATCGCTGTATCCATGAGACCGCTTAAAGTCGTGGTGCAGAGTGGTCATCAGTTGGTGCTGTGCCGGGTCTGCAAATGAAATTTTCTCCGACAGTAATATTGCCCCGCCCGACAGGACACCATCGGCAATACGGTCGATAAATGAGTCGCGCTCGTCCGGCGGCAGAAACTGAAGCGTCAGGTTGAGTACAACAAGTGACGCGTTCCGGATGTCCGTCTGCCGGATGTCCGCTTCGTGAACTTCTATCAGGGCGCCGGTGCAATGTTGCTGGGCGCCGGTGCAATGTTGCTGGGCGACGGTTTGTCGCAGGCGAGCAACCATGGCTGCGGAGTTGTCAACCGCGTGAACATGGCAACCCACCGGAGCGTGCTGCTGCACTGCGAACGTTGATGCCCCCAGAGAACAGCCAAGGTCGTAAACGTTGGTGTTCGGCGCAGCATACGTTTCTGCACACTGTCCGATCAGCGACAGCATTGACGCATAACCAGGGACGGACCGACGAATCATGTCCGGAAAGACTTCCGCGACATCGTCATCGAATTCGAAATCGCCGATGCGATTCAGCGGAGCAGAATAGAGGCGATCTTCAGACACATGATAACTGACGTGAATTGGACGTTGTCGACAATGACCAGCCACAGGCTGCAGCAACGTCACAGCATAACCTCGGAGGCCGTCGCTGGCAGGTTGATCGAATGGCGCACACCAAAGATTGACGACATTGATGGCGACTGAGTGACCAGTTTCCATGACCAACAACCGACGTGTCGGCGCTTGGCACCACAAGTTTAGTGACTGCCGTGCGGCGGTCACGATTATCTTCCGCCGGGCGTTTCGTCAGTCCCCGCAGCCAGGCAGCTACCGAAGAACCGGGAACTGCGTTAGTTGGTCGATACGTCAAAGTTCGCCGCAGCAGACTCACTCGTCAGCGAGAAATGACGGCGGTGAATTTCCTGATTTGCACTCTTTAATACCATACTGTACTGCCCAGTCACCAACTTATTGCCCAGCGTGTAGAAGAAATTCGCCCGGAGGCTTTCCCGTGGCACGAACTGACCGAACTGTTCAATGGTTCTTTCCTGATCGTCCTGCACCAGGCATTCGACCCACATGTCTTCGTGAGGTGGATTCAGGTTGCACTGCGCGATCATTGTGTCACCGACTGCATACTCCGTTCTTCGATTGGACAGTTGATAGCCAATTGTTGATGTGCCGATTTCGAAATTAAAGAATTTGTCGTGTTCACGCACCGGATTCTTGTCGCGAAGCATCGTGAGCGCGACATCCTGGTCCATGGGGATAAGGCTCATCAGGCCGGATTCGCTGCGGCTCTGATACAGATCCATCCTCAGCTCTGCTTCCGTCGCTCCAATAGCCGCGATTGCGATCAGACATGTCCATGTCACACCTGTCGGAACGGTCTGTGGCACGGCCGCCGCCATACGAGACATAGCGAGCGCCGAAAGACGGAGCAGCGGTTTGAATGGTCGGGACGTCGCAAGACGTCGCAGGCGAACAACGTCCTGTTCGCTGACGAATGCAAAATATCCACTCAGGCAGATCGCGGGAAATACGTACAGCCCCAGTGTCAGCCATGTCATGAAATGAAAGAATGCACCTGCCCCCAGCATGAGAAGGCGTCCACGGGGCCTCCACACAAGGAACGCAAACAAAACTTCCCAGATGACAGAAAGGTATGCACTAATCAGCAGCAGGGGTGATGACATTGCGACAGCCTCACCGATCGGGTTCTCATAATTCCAGTTGCTCAACATCCAGTATCGCATCTGGTCACCGCTGAAGAATTCCGCAGTCTGAATCTTTGTGATGGAAGCTCCAAAATAGATAAAGGCGAACAGCAGCTGCACCAGTCGAGCGGGCCACACGGAAAATCGGGGAGGCAATATATTGACGGTGCCGGAACGCTTCTTCAGAAATGCGTCGACGGACCAGACGGATCCTGCATTAGAAACCGTCAGCAGCAGCAGCAGATGGGACGCGATGACGGAATACTTTGTCAACGTGCCAATTCCGTCCAGGACGTTGAAATACGAATACAATACGGTCGCTAAGCACAATGAGGTGCGCGTACGGAAGCCCACAATGCTGGCTAGCAGACACAGCAGCATAATGCCATATACTGGCACCGCGACCGCCGGGGGCAGCACGGGAAGTACCGCGCCCTGCCGGTACATTTCGAACACTTGAACCGGAGAACCATCGGTGGTGTACAACTCACGGACATGGGGAAACCGCAGTGCCATTGGTATCCCTGCCGCCAGTGGCAGGAATATTCTGACCAGGGCCATGCCAAACGGCGTTTCCTGTTCGAAGAAGAACCGTCCCAGTGCAGTTCGTGGTGAGTTCTCAGCAGGTGATGGATTCATCCGTGAATCTCTCGGTATGTGAACAGGGCGAAAAACCGAATTGTGTATTAACCGGACATGGGCGGTGCATTACATAACTAATTCGTCGAAAGGCCACTGCCCATCGACGTGTTCAGAGTACTGCCGGCGCGGGCTTCACTGGGGTTGTACAGGGTACTGAATAAGCTTGTTGCATTGGCGGACTGACGACGCAAACGAGGATTGTCGTACACCGCCTGCAGTTTCTGCTTTGCGTGCCAGTCCGGGTAAATGTTCATGAGACTGCCATCATCACGAAAGACAGCGCGAAGATGATAATATGACATCTTGTCGTTGGGGCGACCGAAATGTTCATCGTACAAACCTGGTGGCAGGTTGTACTGTTTGGGCCAGACTTCTTCGATCGTAAAGACTCGGTCAATCGGCTCATGAGCCGTATGCCGCAGCACATTGTGAATGTGTCGAGGCAGCAGGTCATTCGTATTGTCGTAGTGAATTCTTGCCAGGTGACCGAATGGATGGAATTCGCCCCATGGCTCGCGGACATCGTAGTACTGTCCACTCGCCCCTTCGGCGATCAGATGGGTCCGAGCATCCCACGCTGTCCAGCCGCAAAACATGTCCCACACGACATAATAGCTAAGCGTATTGCCACACAGGCCGACCTTCAACGCATGGGCCACCGTCCCGAAGGACAAGGCAGACAGGTATGCGGCGATAAACCCAAGTACGAGTACAGATTTTAGACGTGTCATCGCGGACCTTCCGTGGTTGCGATAAGAGGGCGTTCCGAGTGGAATGATGGAATCGGCTGGTTGCCAAAATGCTCTACGGCAGAATTTGCCTCATTGTGCGGATTTAGTCAACACCGGATCAGGAGCGTTCTGGTAACCGAGAGTCCGCCAAACCCGTACGTCACCGCGAACCCCGGCCGAGGCCACAGTTTTCCCATCTGCAGACACTGTGATGCCGAAATAGCGATTCGATTGGGGCGCGATAGACAACATCGTGACGATCTCACGCGTGGCCACGTCCCAGATACGAAGCGATCCGTCTTGGCCGCCGGAGGCCAGCAGGCGACCATCGGGGAAAACGGCCACGGCACTGATCAAGCCCGAATGGGCCTTCAGATCTGCGAATCGTTGTCTGTTCTTCATTGAGTAAAAATGCAGGAACCCGGACTGCGTTCCCACAATCAGGCAGCTGCCATCCCGGCAATAGGCCATCGACAGAGGGGTGTCGTCGGTCGCTGGCAGTTCGTCGGTGACCTCACCGGTGTCGACGAACAGCAGCTGGATTGTGTGATCGTCCCACGCAACCGTCAGCTGCTTAGAGTCAGCAGAAAAACAAACGTCTGTCACGGTACTATCATGCCGAGAAGACTCGAAACGCGGGGAAGAAAGGTCGTTTGCAGGAAACAGCAGTACGTTACCCGCCCGACCGCCGACGGCAATTAAACTGCCATCACTGGAATAAGCCACCGCGGAATAACCACCGAACGGCAGACGGGTTTCTGCGGTGACGGCTGATGCTGCGGTGACGGCTGATGCTGCGGTGACGGCTGATGCTGCGGTGACGGCTGATGCTGCGGGGTCCACCTCCCGAAGCTCTCGCATCATGCCACAGACCGCGACTTTTCCGGTCACTGGATTGACAGCAAGTGACATCGCCGGTTTGCCTGCAGCAGGTGCGATTACTGTAGCCGTGCCGTCATTCAGATTCCACGACTTCATACTTCCGTCTTCGCTCGCCATCAGTAATGACTGGCCGTCCTGAGTAAATTCTGCCTCCCGAACGACGCCTCCGTCCCAGTAGATGTCCCGACGCATTGCCCTGTCGGTAGAGAAAACCTTAGCTGTCCCGTCGCCGCTGCCGATTACGGTGAAGGATCCGTCGGGGCGCAGGCGACATGTCCAAACGAATTCGCATGCGTCCACATGAGCCGCTGCTCTCTGCCTTCTGCAGACATGATTAACATCTGACCTCCCAGGGTCGTGGTGTGCCATGCATCGGTACTTGGCAGTCCGGCAATTTCTCCATACGCTCTCTGCGTCGATGTCTGCTGGTCTTTTTGTGAGCCGTCGTGAGTTGAATACTGAAAAAGTTGCCCTGTCTGTCCGGCCGCATATATGGATTCTGCGGTCGCATCGAAACCGATAGACACCAACATTGGTACGTTCGCCGTTTCCGCCACCAGTTTCTGCGAGGTCACGTCCCAGATCTGTATTCTGCGCAGATTGAACTTCCCGCCCTTCGATGCGCGTGCTCTCAATACGGCCAGAAGCTGGCTATCAGGCCGGTGCTTGGAAGACGTCCAACAACTTCACTGCCGAGGTGCGTCAGATCGCCGATCAAATGCTGGGGACACTGCGTGCAAGGCGTGGCTATCGGAACGATTCTGACGATTGAACCGAGCATGTGGCAGGTTGTCTCAGCTCGGAGTCGGGGATCTTTGGTCCGGTGTTGTTCAGATGCAACTCAACCGCACGTTGCCCCCTCCGGGTTCACACACCTATCTGTATGACTGACCGTGAGCGTGGTTTTGAGATGCTGCGCGAGCTAAGCTGCGCGCCGCCGTCGTCGTCGTCTTTCGAACAGCGGCGTCCGGGAATCACTCACGAACCGTTCCTGCCGGATTGACATTCAGAACGGCACGTTTATCGACGATTGCCGGCCGCTCCGTCTCACAATATTCGCTGATCACGCCGAGTTCCTCCATGCCTGACGTTCCTGATTGCCCCACATGTGCATCTGAATTTACGTACCGGGACGGTCTCCTGTTCGTTTGTCCATCCTGCGCTCACGAATGGACGGCGACAGATGACGATGCGTCCGATGCAAGCGAATCTGACTCCACAGTGGTTCGAGACGCAAATGGAAATATTCTGCAGACCGGAGATTCCGTGATCGTGATCAAAGACCTGAAGGTGAAGGGGGCGTCGACGGTCGTCAAGGGCGGTACAAAAGTCAGGAAGATTCGTTTGGTGGATGGCGACCATGATGTCGACTGTAAAATTGACGGCATTGTCGGCATGCAACTGAAGTCGCAGTTCGCAAAGAAAGCGTGACGCACGGACAGTGACGGGGTTAACGCCGTCTTGCAGATCACCGGCAGATCAATACATTCCCTCAGCCCGTGGAATCGCAACGACAGAAAATATCAAATGGCCGGCGAAGACCCTCGAGTTAAATAACCACCACTTCGATTCCACAATCTGGAACGATCTTCAATTTCGCGATGACGATATTATGATCTCCACGTATGCCAAAGCGGGCACAACCTGGATGCAGCAGATTATTGCGGAACTGCTGTTCGATGGCGATGGGGAACTGGGAGTCGCGGAAATGTCTCCCTGGATGGACCTGCGAGTCCCAGCAAAGCAGGTGAAACTTCCCATGGTCGAATCCCAAACTCACCGACGTTTTCTGAAGACTCATCTGCCCGTCGATACCTTGAAGTTTTCGCCAGAAGCGAAGTACATCTACATTGGCCGCGACGGACGTGATGTGGTCTGGAGCCTGTACAACCATCATGTGAACGCAAACCAAACCTGGTACGACGCTCTGAACAATACTCCCGGGCGTGTGGGCCCGCCCATTGAACGGCCGCCCGAAGATATACGGCAATACTGGCGTGACTGGCTGAAACGGGATGGGTTCCCCTTCTGGTCGTTCTGGGAAAACCTCCGCAGCTGGTGGGAGATCCGAGACCTGCCCAACGTTTTGATGGTGCATTTTTCGGACCTGAAGCGTGATATGTCCGGGCAGATTCGAGGCATCGCGGAGTTTCTGGACATTCCGATCAATGATGACCAATGGGAGTCGATTCTGGAACACTGTTCATTCGACTGGATGAAAAAGAACGCGACAAAGAGCGTGCCGCTGGGCGGAGCGTTCTGGGACGCCGGTGCACAGGTATTCATCAACAAAGGCTTCAACGGCCGATGGGCAGATATGCTGACGTCTGCAGATTGTGAGGAGTATGAAAAACTGGCAGAGCATCGGCTGGGAAGTGAATGCGTACGGTGGCTTGCATCTGCCAACGCTGATCCCAACTGAACACAGCGACGCCCAGTCGAAAAATATTCGGAGCAGCGCCGCGCTTCGACCGCAGTTGCGATGGACCAACTGACGCATGGAGCACGTCACGTGTTCGCCGGAATTCGAGATGTGCAGGTGAATTAATTTGCAGTGGCCGCTTCGCGTAACAAAGTCAGAGCGGTTTCCACCAGGATCTCACCACTGCCCGGCTGGACGGCTGAGTTCGTCACTTCATAGCTTCCGCCGGCGTAGGCCGCTCGATTGGGGATGTAGATTGTCTCAACGGCGTTCGATAACTCCACGATCATGGTTGTATGAAATGGCGATCCCTGTTTGATGGCCAGTCCCAGCTCCACAAAGACTTCTCCCGGCAGACATACGATTGCCACGTCCCTGCCGATGGTCATGACCGTCACATCGACGGGTAGCGATGGGCCGATTCCGGCCAGCGAGCGACTCAGTCCCCAGGTAATATGATCAGAGGTTGTCTCGAATGGCTGAGCGTGCCGAAAATGGTCCAGGATAATTTTCTTGTACGCCGTGACATGTTCAAAGAAGTCCACTTTTTCACCGCGGCCGGCCTGTGCAACAATCCGTACGGAGTCAGCAACTTCTTCATTTGTGGCGTTCTGTAGAGGCAGCTGCACCGTACGTGACTTCACCACCAGTGCTGTCTGTTCGATTGGTTGTAGTCGATCGATGCGTCGTACAATGGAATCGCCGATGGAAGTACCGATGGTGCCGGCGGTGTTGCGTTGAGTGCTACGTGGATTGGAATGATTAATGTCTCCACAACAGCCGGTGCCAAAGATGGAGATCACATCCGGGCCGGTAGATGATTTTAGTGTGCGATCGATAAAGAACGGATAGTCCGCACTCCATTTCTGACCGCCGACAGTATCGAGGTGTAGTGCGAAGTTGCTGAACACCCCACGTAGGTCTCCCGTCTCACTACGAACAGCCAGCAGGCCGATCACCGGGTCGATTGGTCCCGCTGCGCGAATGACATTCGGATTGGTAAAGTTCTGCCACGTTTTCACACTTCCATCTCGCATGACAAACCGACGATTGAAGGAAACCGTCATCTGCTGCACGGCCGTACCGGACTCAACCAGCGCGGGCTTGGCGCTGGCCGCGGCATCTACCGTCACCGCCACTATTTCTTCGATCAGCGAATTGATGTATTTTCGCCGCAACGCATTCTGCGGTCGCTTACCCAGGGTTAGCCATAGCTCCTTCATGTAGTCCGGTGCTGTGTGCGAATGGGTGGCCGCAATCACGATGTTTGTGCGCGGAATGTCGGTCTGTTCTGAGACGCGCTGCCGTACTTTGCGCGACAGGTCGGTCGAAATTCCGATCAGATCGCAGACGACCAGCGCTGCCGATTCGTCGCCATCGCGAAACACAATCGCCTTCGCCTGCAGAGGGTCGTTGGTGCCTTGGGCCAGACGTTCGTGGTAGTAGCCCGCCATCGGGAATCCTCTCGGCGGAGTGATGTCGGCTTCCGCCAGACCCACGTGAAATGGTTTACTTGCAGGGACTTGTGGCAATACCATCTGGTAAATTGCAGTCCGCCATAGATTGGCAGCTGCACGCTGACCGGCAGCGGAGAAATGTCGTCGAGAATTAGCGTCACCTCGATAGGAGCCCTTCAACGAGTCGGTATCGGGACCGGCTCTGAAACCGGGGCGCCTGACCAGCTCTTCAATGGCCGTGCGAATACGAGTCTCGCCCGTGGGGTCGTTGTAGACCGTGGGGTGCAGGGTCGATTTTGCCAGCAGCCACGGCGGGTCGCAGGTCCATTGTTTTGCTGCAGCATCTCGAATGACTGTCAGGTTGGCGACATAATTCGCGGTGGACGTCTTCGCAATCACGTCAGACTCACCCTGTTGCCACAGAACCGCTCGGAAATTGCCCAGCGTCTGGCCCGTGCGCACCAGTGGTGGATGCAGCTTGCCCTGCGGACGCCATTGCATAGACGACGTTGCTTTCACAGCAACGTTGGCAAAACCGATTGGCACTCCAAGGTCATTTGCCAGCGCATCGCCCAGTGGCGGCCAGATGGAACCACCATCGCTACTGTCCATAACCGGCTGCGGATCAGTCGCCACCCGCCACGTACCCTTCGTGGAATCAAGCGCGGCGACGCGATTATGTGGGTCGGTGACGTTGAATTGTTCATCATTGCAGTTGGTGGCGTAGGATTGCCCCGCGACCAGGAAGACCTCTCCGACACCAAACGGCTCGACAGTTCCAACTGCGATAACACTGCCTTCGCGTCTGTATCGAACGTCCAGACGGTACCAGCCGCCAGCACCGATGCGCACGTTGGCGACAAACCTGTCGTCGTCGACTGTGATTTTCAGGCCATTCCATTGGCCAGATTCGGTTTTTGGGCCCACCGAAGTTCCACCGTTCGTCGGGACGACTCGGTATTCCCATTCGGCTGTGTTCGATTCCGGCGGCAACACACCTCGAACCCGTACGTTTGCGTACCCGAATCCGGATGCAATTCCCTTCCGCTGAATGACCTGATGGGGCTGAGGCTGCTGAATCGTCAACGGCTCAGCCGCGTATGCAATCACAGGAACTGCAAACACGGCCACGAATATGACAAACCCGCGATAGAAACAGTGCATGGAAGAACCTCAGCCAGAACATGAGTTGGTTTCAATAACAGCACGCAGCGTCAGCAAGTGAGTCTCTGCGCTCGTTGGAAGGAGGGCTCTATTCACTCGCCTGCGTTTTGTACTTGTAGTCGGTGGTTTTGAATCCACTCGTGATGATTCTACTTGTGGCGAATGACTGACGATAGTGTCGAAAGCAGAACGTTCTGCACCCGGGCCTTGAATTCCACGTTACATCGTGCTCTGACCGTGAGTGTGGTTTTGAGAACGCGAACGAAGTAAACTACATCCTGTCGGCGGCGAAACAGGAACCCCGAAAAGTTTTCAGGCGATATTGCCTGCTGGATAGCAGACCCGATGGACGAATGACGTCGCCGTCCCCAAAGATCGTCAGTGAACCTGTCCCAAGTATCACACCTTCAATCAAACCCTTCCCCCGTGTAATGATCTGATCGTATTCAACATGGCATACCGATTCTGCTGCTTCGCTATCTTGCTGTTCCTGATTACCAATCCGAGCCTGCATGCTGACGATTTTCCCAGACCATTGAACACAGAGAACCCTGACGCAGAATTGACGTCTCCGGAGGATGCTCTGAATGGAATGACGCTTCCGGATGGATTTGAGGCGACAGTGTTTGCGTCCGAACCGGATGTGAATCAGCCGATCGCACTCGCGACGGATGATCGCGGCCGTTTGTGGGTTGCAGAAAACTACACATACGCCGAACGACCGACCAACTTTGACGAACGCATGCGGGACCGCATTGTGATTCTGGAAGATGTGGACGGCGACGGCCGTTTCGACAATCGAACGGTCTTCTGGGATCAGGGCCGGCGTCTGACCAGCGTTGAGATTGGACATGGTGGTGTCTGGGTACTGGATGCTCCCAGCCTGCTGTTCATTCCTGACGCAGACAATGACGATGTGCCCGACAGCGAGCCGGTCGTCATGCTGGACGGCTGGGACGACAGCGCTGCCCGACACACGATTGTGAACGGCCTGCGTTGGGGACCCGACGGGTGGCTGTACGGTCGTAACGGTATCATGGCCGTTTCAAGTGTCGGTGTTCCCGGTGCGACGCCCGACCAGAGACAACCTCTGGACTGTGGCATCTGGCGGTTCCATCCCACTCGACAGCAGTTCGAAGTAGTCTGCGTGGGCACAACCAATCCATGGGGCATGGACTGGGACGAAAATGGCCAGATGTTCTTTATCAATACCGTCATCGGACATCTGTGGCACGTCGTACCGGGAGCTCGTTTTCGGCGGATGTACGGCGAACACTTCAATCCTCACACGTATGGAATCATCGAGCAGACG
>JAQWLN010000036.1 GCA_029247265.1 Fuerstiella sp. | reverse complement strand
GTTTTGCAGGCCGTCTGGAATTAGTTTCCGGCGGCCTACTTTTTGCGCAGGTGACAGGCTCGCGGATAGATTCATCTCAAGTAGCCGCACTGGGCATGTTTTATATATGACTGCGACAGAACGGTTCGTTTCCTCCATGTCGTAATGCCGACGAACAAAACGATCTCTGTGACCCAGCAGTCAGCTGACTGGTATCCGTATGGCAAAGTTCAATCGCGATATGAATATGGCTGTAATAATTCGAACAGCAGTTGTAGGCGACATTGACGTCCTGACGGACTTCAACTGTCGACTGGCGGCAGAAACCGAAGACAAGCCCCTGGACCTCGCCACCGTTCGCTCGGGCATCACGCGTGGACTGTCAGTCGGGGACGAGGTTCGGTATTTCGTGGCAGAAACCGACGAAACAATTGTCGGTCAGCTGATGTTAACACGCGAATGGAGCGACTGGCGCGACGGCTGGATTGTCTGGCTGCAAAGTGTCTACGTCCTGTCAGACTATCGGGGACAGGGCGTATTTCGCCAGCTACTCGACCACGTCAAATCACGTGTCCAGACTGACGCCGACGTTGCCTGCCTGCGGCTATATGTCGAGGAAGACAATGACGCCGCGAAATCGACGTACACTCGCCTGGGCTTTAAGGATACCGGGTACAACGTCATGGAAATCGGGCCGGCTCAGTAACAACATTCGACAATTGCGTGAGCGTAGCTGGAACGAACGTGCAAGCAAGGTAGGCCGGATCTAGGAGCATCGCGACGCCGCTCCGGCAATGGGATAAACGACAACCTGAGCGAACACCACCGTTGTTGCCGTAACTCGCGTTGCGCGGTACGGCCTACTCCTGCTCAGCACAGCAAGGCAGGCCGGATCCAGGAGCAAAGCGACGCCGCTCGGGCGATGGAATAAACGACAACCTGGGCGAACACCACCGTTGCCGTAACTCGCGTTGCTCGGTACGGCCTAATCTGGTCAGCACAGCAAGGTAGGCCGGATCCAGGAGCATCGCGACGCCGCTCCGGCAACCGGAGGAACAGACAACCTGCGCGAACATCACCGTTGCCGTAACTCGCGTTGCTCGGTACGGCCTACTCCTGCCCAGCACAGTCAGATGACAGGTTGAGTTGAGCATTGTGGTGGCACGGACTTCGCCATCGGTTCTTACAGGCCGTCCGCCAGTGTGCCAGTGCTTCTACAGTACAGCCTGAATCCTGGTCAGGAACTCCGCGTTCGTCGGAAACTTCGCCATTGTCTTGGTCAGCTGTTCCATTGCGTCTACGGGACTCAGACTGATCAGACTGCGACGCAGCATGGTTACGCCTTCCAGTGTTTCAGCGTCCAGAATTTTCTCTTCGCGACGCGTGCCCGATCGACTGATATCGATCGACGGCCAGATTCGTCGGTCCGCCAGATCACGGCTTAGCTGCATTTCCATATTTCCGGTTCCCTTGAACTCCTGGAAAATGGCTTCATCCATCCCGTTGTTTGTGTCAATCAACGCGGTGCCGCAGACTGTCAGCGAACCACCCTCGTCGAAACGACGTGCCGTTCCAAACAGTTTTTTCGGAACGTCCAGTGCCCGGATATCCAGACCACCACGTCCGGTGCGGCCCGATGGATTCACCCATTTGTTGAATGCTCGTGCCAGACGTGTGATGCTGTCCAGCAGAATAAAGACGTCCTGACCTTCTTCGGCCAGTCGCTTACCACGTTCAATGATCAACTGAGCAATTCGAACATGACTCTCGACATCGTTGTCCAGCGACGAAGCAATCACTTCGCCCTCAACACTGCGGGACATTTCCGTGACTTCTTCAGGTCGTTCATCGATCAGCAAAACAATCAAATGAACTTCCGGATGATTCTTTGTGACGGAATTCGCGATATCCTGAAGCAGCATGGTTTTGCCGGTTCTGGGTGGAGCAACCAGCAGTGCTCGCTGTCCCTTTCCGATCGGACACAACAAGTCCATAACTCGCATCGTGACTGGAGTCGGGCCGATTTCCAGTTTGATCTGTTCAAATGGATTGATCGGCGTGAGCTCATCAAAGTTCTTGATGCTTTCGTATTCTTCCGGTGTGAAACCGTCGATCAGCTCCACTTCCTGAAGTCTTGGACCCTGGTTTCTGGTACCCGCGCCGACTTCACCTTTGACCATCACACCTTCACGAAGACGATATTTTTCGATGACGGAACTTGAAACAAACGGATTAGCATCTTCAGCGGCATAGTTCTTCTTGGGATCCCGCAGAAAACCATAACCCTTCGGGTGCATTTCTAGAATGCCTTCGAACGGACCTTCGACAACTTCACCGCTGAACTGCACCTGTCGACCACGCCGCCGACTGCTATTCGCTCCACCGCCGCGACCACCACGTTCTCGCGAGGATTGCCGGCCACGCCCGCCGCCATCACGACCACGTCCGCCGCCATCACGACCACGTCCGCCGCCACCGCCGCCGCCGCCATCGCGACCACGACCTCCGCGACCGCCGCGACCGCCACCGCCACGGCCATCACCTCCGCCGCCACCACCACCGCGTGGATCGCCTCCACTGGGAGCACCACCCTGACCGTCCGGTTTGGCGCCGCGTCGTCGTCTTCGCCTTCGACGGCGCGGCCGATCACTATCTTCACCGCCTTCTGAGTCTCCCGATGCGCCGCTATTGCGGGAACCACCTTCATCGCCAGGAGCATCGGAGCTGCCACCGTCGCCAGTGCCTCCGGAATCGTCGCGGTCACTGGAAGCCTGATCTACCTGATCAGCTGCGTCATGGTCTTCGAACCTTGCGGCTCGAGCTTCTTCTATGACAGCGGCTGTGTCATCGACAGGTGGAGCCTTGGTCAGGTCGTCTGTAAAGTCCTGGGTGACCTCAACTTTCTTTTTCCTGGCCGGTGCCTTCTTTCGCGTAGCACGCTTCTTCACCGGCTTCGCAGCAGTTGCTTCTTCCGCGACTCCGTCTCCAAAGGAATCGTCATTGCCAGCTGCTTCAACGGAAGCCCCATCCTCAGTCTTCTTACGACGAGTACGAGTGACTTTTTTTCGCGTAGCAGTAGCTTTGGTCTTGCGTGCTGGCGAGGCTTTTTCATCAGCACTGGAGCTGCTTGTCGGCATAGGAAACCCTGTTTTCCTGAACAATTAGAAACGTGGCGAAAGCGGCACAAAGCGCGAAAACGCTTGCCCACGTCGTTGAAATTGACGGAACCCACAACATCAAAGGACAATATGGCGATGCAACTCGTGCCATACAGCGAATGTTGTTGATCCGCGAACGGTCATTAACCAGCGAGCCTGTCTTGCAGGCGATAAACGAACCCTTTCGGGCAGGCCAAGGGATTCATGCCACTCGACAACGAATCACCGAGGGACCTGTTTGCAGACGCAAACGGGAAGGCAGTCGCATCCCTAAAATGCATTCCAACGAAACCATCCCCTGGACGTGTCACAAGGACACACCATCGTCCTCGATGACAACCGGAATTTAGGCACCGGCCGCGCCTGTGGGGGACTTCGTCAGTTGTTGGAGCTGCCAGAGGGAGCCCCGAGATTACGCGAAGATTTTACTTTTATATGGTGGCTGAGAGTGCGGGTAACCCGCGATCAGCAGCAACTCAATGGTTTAGTATTAACTTAACGGTTTGCTGTGTCAATCGATCTCTGCAATATCTCGACACACATTTTGCAGGGAATGTTGATCTTTTCTGACCGGGCAGTCGGCGGACACAGAGAAAACAGCCGCTGCGAACGTCAGATCGACCCTGGAAACTCCCTTGATTGCGTTTGAATTGCCCTCGGTTTTCGAATCCGACCAGCTTAGTTGTAACGCTGCCCCGTCAGCTCGTCGAGCCCGATAGCGTGGCGAATCCGCGTGTATTTGAGCGGACTCTGTTTAAAACGAGCCCGATTTTCCTGAGAACTGAACAGATACAATCGATCATCGAAAAACGCACCAAACCTGATCTTTCCCGTCACCGCGCGGTCATCTGCCAACAGCACAATGGGGTCGCATCCCAGGTTTTGGGGAGCGTAATCGGATGGAGCTTTCAGAAACATCTGCTGGAGTTCTTCGGTACTGAAAAAGTAGGTAATGCCGCGGTATGTAGACGCGAAATCTTCGTGACCGGAAACCCATTTCCGATCTCTCAACAGACGCACAGGGCAGAATCCTTCCAAGCCAATAATCTTCGAAGCCTCGACGATATGTGGCACGGAAGACTTTGCCCCTCGAGCTGCAACCTCCCGTAGCAGCGACATGTAAGCCAGAATCGACTTGAAGCCAACACTCAGAGTCTCAGTTGTTCCGTCACGATAAACGACCACATCACGCGGTATCGTCGACGCACCAAACTGTGCCGCGAGGGAAGGATCTCGCGAGACATCCACCTCAACGGCGGCAAGTCCCTCGCGCAGCTGTTGCTGCACTTCGCGGCTCGAAAACACCTGCGAACTCATTTGCCTGCAGGGACCGCAATACGATGCATGAAAGTGAATCAGCAAAGGAAGATCACGATTCTCTGCTGCATTGCGAGCAGCTTCGTATGTGTCGTACCAGCCATCACTTGCGATGGACAGCGCTGGTGTTGTCACAATAAAGAGTGCAGTAAGTGAAGCGGCGATTCGGTTCGGCATTTTGACTTCCGTGTGTCGTGCGACGGAGTGTGCCGGCGACCATCAACGCCACGCCGGATTCAAATGACGGATTAAGGCGTTGAGCGATACCTGCATCAGTCTGTATCGGACAAATGACGGATTCGAGTCGTTGCGCATCACCACCGGGATCGAGCTTTCTGCACAGAAACAACAAACGTCACCGGAATGTGTAAAACGGAGCGTTTGTGCCGGTGGTAATGATTAGAGAACTGACGGGGTCAGGACAGGCTCAACTTGCCGGAGCCGCACACCCAACGGACTGCAGCATGCCAGCCGCCTTGTGAAGCGTTTCCCGATACTCATCTTCGGGGTCCGAGTCTGCCACAATTCCACCGCCTACGGGAAACTGCACAACGCCCCCTTTCAATGTGAACGTACGAATCAAAATGCTGCTGTCAAAGTCACCATTCGGCCCCAGATAGAACATGTTTCCGCAGTAAGCACCACGTGCAGTCGGTTCGAGTGCCGTGATAATTTCCATCGCTCGGATTTTCGGAGCGCCAGTGATGGAACCACCGGGAATCGCCGCCGCACAAAGATCCCAGACATCAAATCCAGGCTGCAGTTCGCCAACAATTGTTGACACCAGGTGCTGCACGGTTTCAAACACTTCGATCTCGCACAACCCCGTTACTTTGACCGACCCGGGTCGGCACACTCGAGAAATATCGTTGCGCAACAGATCGACGATCATTACGTTTTCCGCCCGGTCTTTTTCACTGGCGAACAATGCGTTTCCGGTATACAGATCGGCGATAGGCGAACGATGCCGACGACGCGTACCCTTGATCGGTCGCGATTCAACGAATCGACCTTCAGTCACTTTCAAAAAGCGTTCCGGAGAAGCACTGACAACGGCAAACTCATCATGTTGAAACAGGCCGCAAAATGGTGCGGGATTGTGGTGTTTCACTCGGCAATAGAGATCGTACGCCGACTTCACCCACGGCGTCGTCAGCTGCTGAGACAAATTTGCCTGAAAAACATCGCCGGCGCGAATGTATTCGATCACCCGTCGAACAGCGGCGACATACTGCGTCGCAGAGAAACTGGACGAGACAGCCGGGCAAAATTCGAGCGGGCACTTTTCACTCAAGTCGCAACCAACGTTGCCAGCGGGACGGCTGGCTGCCGTTTCCGGAGCCGTACCAAGTTTCGCCAGCACCCATTCTGTGCGCTGTCGCGGACTGGTGTCCTGAACATCTATGCCATCGAGTTGCAGCACACAAAGCTGCACCGAATTCTCCGTATGATCCCAAACAATGGCCCAGTCGAACAGCCCGGCGGTCAGAGCCGGCGTTGAGAACTCGTCGACGGCCGCTCTCGGTAAAACTTCGAAGGCGTGCCCGAGTTCATAAGACATCAATCCGGCGATACCGCCGCAAAAAGGGGGAGTATTTTGCTGTTCAATCGCCGGAAGGCGGCTGGTCCACTCGCGCAGTTTCTCGAAGGGCTCGGCTCCGTATTCGCAGCGATCAAGCCGGCAAACGTCAACGGGATCAGCCGTCAGGATCGTGTACCGCGCATCCTGATGCCGCCCTGGAACGGCACTGTCAAAGACGACAAGAAATGGCTGATCAGCGAAACGGCTGACAGTCTCGACGACATCGAGACGATCATCCAGTTTTCGAATGTAGAGTCGATTAGACACGGCTGAAGCTAAGCAGAATAAACATATCGATCAGTACGGACTGATGCGGTCGCGGCATGATGGTAGCGGCCGCGGCTCCATCGGCCAGTCAATCATTCCAGGAATGACTTTGTATTGGGCCATCGAATGTCGGTCGTGCGAGGGCCCGGGGCGTTCATGACATCCCCCCCCCTGAGTTTACTTCATCGTCGTCAGCCCCGCCCTTGTGCCGTACGGCAGACGAACCGGGAAGAGCTCCAAGCACCCCCCACTGCAGTGCTTCATCCTGAGTATACTGTTTTCCCAGAAACCGGGCGATTTCAGCACGGGCCAATTCGTACCCCAGATAGAACGCATGACCGGCGTCGACGTCGTTATTCGCCTGCAGTGCCGCCCCGAAGATTTCGAACGCCCCGTCACCACGCCAATGGCCTGCGTTATTCATCAAGTGTAAATCAGATGGCGTGGCAAAAATCCGGAAGTTCGGATCGGTCAGAGCATTCGCAAGTGCGTCTATTGAGGCATCCGATTCTGACTTAAGTTTCGCATCTCTGAGCATCACCAGCGACGAGTCGATGTGTTTCGGAATGACTTTATTGTGAACAGAATGAGCGAGCAGCCGGCGTGCTGCATCGAATTCAGCTACAGCCGTTCGACACCAATTAATCACCTGAGTCGTGAGCACACTCTGAATGCCCAGCTCTTCGCAGACGGCGGCCAGCAACATGTTCACTCCCGCCGAATCCACCTCCGTCAGTTCCGTAACATTGCCGATCCCCATCATCATTGGCACGTCGGGGTACTTTTGCCGAGCATCCATGTAGCGCCGCAACGATGCGGTGAATCCCATTCCGATCGGTTCAATAATCGGATCGATACGAAACGGAACGTTCGCCAGGAAAAGCTGCTCGATGGTTCGGTCCAGCGATTCTGTGTCGGACGGTGCGTCGGGAATCGCCACGACTTCGACACCGAACTCTGTGACCCAGTCAATATTTGTTTGATTACAGCTGAGAATCAATTCCGCGCCGGCTGCGACGGCCAGTTCGACCTCTTGACGATCAAAGCTGTCGATCGACACTCGCAGGCTCTCGTCACGAAGTGACTGTACAACTTCGCCCACCGACCGACAACTTTCACCTGGCACGCACCCGACATCAATCAGATTGGCCCCGTCAGCCGCCATTGCCTTCGCTTCCGCCACCACATCTGCGACAGGCAGTCGCGTGGCATGATTGATTTCAGCAATGATGTCGATGGAGTAACGGTCCAGACAGACTTCTTTCTTCCGCCCAAGACCAAAGTACTCAGGCAGATCGCGGTGATCTTTGGGCCCACGTTCAAAAGGAGTCCCAAAGTGCTGCTCCAGCTGCGTCAGATCACCCTGACACCAGCCTGGAAGAACAACACGGTCAATCCCCGTCGGCACCTGCAACCGTTTCAACAACAGGTCAACGTGCAGCAATGCAGCGACCTGAATTCCTGGTACAGCGACTTCGTAGCGAAACCCGAGACGGCTCGACAGCTCAACCACCGTCTCTCGTAACGCGATTTCGGCAAGACGCCCGGTGACGAACAGAATGGTCGTGTTTTCAATTTCTGATGTTCGGTCTATCGTCACCGCACCGCGCCGCCATTGACGTTAATGACCTGCCCCGTGATATACGCTGCGTCCTGGCTGAGCAGAAATCGAGCCGTGTTGGCGATATCCTGCGGCAGTCCCCATTTCTTCAACGGCGTCTCGGCAAAGACGCGCTGTTGCCAGTAATCGCTGGCTCCGTCGCCCCAGGCAGTCCTGATCCAGCCCGGAGCAATGCAGTTCACACGCACCTCAGGAGCCAGGCTCAGCGACAACGAACGGGTAAATCCCATCACAGCATTCTTCGTCGCTGCAAATAATTCGCCGCTGTCGCCTTCCATACCCCGATCTGACTGGTCCCAGCCGATGTTCAGAATACTACCATTTCCCTGCTCGCGAAAACGCTGTCCGAACGCCCGCGACATGGCGATTGTCCCGGTAACATCAACGTCCAGCAGCATTTTTAGTTTGGTATCGTAATCGGCTTCTTTCATCTCACCTGTCAGCAGATCTGCACCAGCGTTGTTAACAATGGCATCAATGCGGCCAGAGGAAAAGCACTGTTCTTCAAATCGGCGGCAGGACTCAGAGTCAGAAACGTCAACTGCCAGTACCGTCGCTTCAACGTCCAGCTTCCTGATGTCTGTCGCCGTGGCTGCCGCGCCGTCCCGCGAACGGCGATAGCTAACCACAACGTCCGCTCCGGCTCGCGCGCACTCAACTGCGATCGCTCGTCCAATTCCGCTGGACGAACCTGTGACGACAATTCTCTTCCCGACTAATTCTGCAAACGACATGCAGACAGATTAACGGGCATAACGAACAAAAGCACCCGTCCAGCGCTGCGGTCTCAGGGGAAGGAACGACTTTTGAAAATCATGGTGAGAAGTCCGACCGCACATAACCGGGGCCGCCTCCGTTACATGCTGCCCGCTCTGCCCTTTGCCAACAACCCCGACTGCTGTTTCACGTAAACGACCGCGTAAACAGCGGCTGCCGCGATCATCACCGCAAAACAAGTTGGCCACAACACCTGACTGCCCCACCGGTCAAGAATTCTGCCGCCAAGCGGAGCGCCAATCGAAAGGCCGACGGCATGACACAGCGAATACACTCCCATGTACCGGCCTCGCATCTGCGCAGGCGCAAGATCTGCGACCAGAGATTTCTTAAACGCCGCCTGAAACACTTCACCCATTGTCCAGACGGTGATCGTCACCAGAAACATCGGACCGGTCACGGCGAAAGTTGTCAGGCCAAACCCCGCTGCAAGCAGTAACTCACCAGCAAGAATTACGCCGACACGTTCGAAACGGTTCAGCACATGCGTGACCGGCAATTGACACAGGACGATCAGAATGCCGTTTGTCGACAGAAGTAAACCAATATCACGTTTCGAATACCCAAGCTGGTTCAAGTGAATCGGCAACGTCGAAAATGCCTGCATGAAAACCAGGCTGGTCAGGAATGTTGCCAGCATGATCAGCAGGAAGATCCTGTTGTGCAGAATGTGTCTCACGGCGTCCCGCAGACCGATATCATGATGCTGAGTTTCCCGACGTGTTACGACCGTCATTTGCGGGTGCGTCTCTTTGATGAAGAAGACGATAATCAGTCCATAGGCGGCGGTTGTCAGGGCGTCACCCCAGAACAGCAGTTTGAACGAAAACTGTGCAAGAAGTCCGCCGACGGGAGCAGCGAATGCAAATCCAAGGTTGAAGGCGATGTACATCAGGCCAAATGCCAGTGGTCGCTCCGTCGCATTTACCAGATCGCCGACCATCGCGGACGCCGCTGGTCGGTACATTTCAATTGCCAGCGCGAAAACGAAGATCAGCCCCAGAAAAACCCAGCGATCTCTGACGACGCCAAGCAATACCAGAGCTGCGGCTCCACCGAACAGGGCAAAGACCATGACGGGCTTTCGCCCAATCCTGTCGGCCAGTTGTCCACCGGCCAGAGAAGAAATAATCGATCCCAGTCCAAAGACACCAAAACAGTTTGCAGCGTACGAAATGCCAAAACCAAGCTGTTCGCTGACATAAATCGTCAGAAACACGAAGACGAATGACCCGGCACGGTTTATGAACGCCCCCAGACAAAGCAGGCGAACCGGAACGGGTAAATCGACGTATGCCCGAAGCGTACGTTGGACGGCAGAAATGCCAGCACTCACTGCCATTGCTTTCGGAGGGAGGAATTCAGAGGCGCCAGGCACAGCGTACTACGCTGACTCATGGCCGCAGAAAAAACGTTCTCTGACCTGCAATATGGTCTTCACACGAGCCCGAGCGGACGACATGTTTTCGAATATTGATCTGAGAGCGGTTTACTTATGGCCGTAGACCATACCGATTGGCGAGAGTGACGAAACCGCTAATCGAAATCACACATAGCGGCCGGAAGTCAGTGTGAATCGGTGTAGTGTAGGACACCCGACACAGCGGAATAGAAAAAGGCTCGCAACGGGCCGTAAAATGCTGGCAATTTGACAGAACTTTCGGCGTCAGCGGTGGGACATCCGGAGCAGATCATGCCGATCCACTGGAACGTCGCATACATTTTCGAAGCTAATGCACTGCCGCGACATCAATGCTGGCAGTCTGACAACTATTTGTGCAGACCACCGTCTGATTATTGTATATCACAATCCAGCATCTGAACTCGCCAGTCCGGATCATCCGGACCGACGACATACAGTTCTTTCGTCGCGCTGCAACTTCCGGCAACAGTTGACACGTCCAGACCGCCCGTCCACGTGCGCACCGAATCCTCCAGATTTTCCCACTTTGCCCGGTCGGAACCGTACGCATAGGCATACTCATGAGACCGGTCGTCGTAGGAATACGAGAACACGGGCACACCCTGTGGCAGTCCATCCACAATCTGTTTGTGGTAGCCCGTACAGATAACAAAGTCGATCTGCGCGTCGTCGCACGCATCGATAATCCAGGTGACACTTTCGTAGGCAGTCAGGACCAGGACCACGGGAGTGGCGTTGTCGGTGACTCTGACTCGAACTGGTTTCTGGCCGGCGCTGTAGAATCCGACTGCGTGCACTCGAGGATCGACATTCTGTGGGGTGGGAACAGGATAGCGAAAACGTCGTTCGAACTCAGAGATTCGACGCTGCAGCTTCTTCGCTTTCTTCACTTCACCGGCGTCAACGAGATCTGCGTGCTGACGCCGTAGATGCAGCAGATACTGGTAGACTCGAGCCAAAGGTGGTCCGGCAAGTCGTGGCGTTTCTTTCTCCAGGGCTGGATACAATCTTGTCCGATATCGAAGCCCATCCGGCTTTGGCCGTCCCCGCCCGCGAACAACTGTCTTTTCGGTTCCGCGCCAGCCACGTACGTTTCGCCATTTTCATCCGCCACTTCGGGCTGAGAAATATTGAGAACGCCAGGCAAGCTGACTGAAACGATTCCAACGACAATCAGCACTGATATCTGGTACACAGGTGCTCCTCCTTCACGGAAATTCGGCTACTGCCTTCGTTACAGTGTTTAAGGACACCGGTTCGTTCAAACCGTTTATTGAGAGTTCGTGATCCACCGATTGACGTTCTGTTCCAGAATATCCAGCGGCACAGCTCCATCGCGGAGGACAACATCGTGGAAGACTTTGATGTTAAACCTGCGTCCCAGTTTATTTTCTGCTCGGGCACGTAGTTCGCGGATCTTAAGTTCGCCGATCTTGTAGGCCAGAGCCTGGCCGGGCCACGCGATATAACGATCGACTTCATTTTCGATGTCCAGCAGGGACTTGGCTGTGTTGGCCACGAAGAAATCGACCGCGTCCTGTCGACTCCATTTCAGACTGTGCATTCCCGTATCCACAACCAGTCGTACGGCTCGCCACATTTCGTAGGTAAGCTGCCCGAACTTGGAATACGGGTCCTGATACAGCCCCAGTTCCTCGCCGAGTTTCTCGCTGTACAATCCCCAGCCTTCAATGAAGGCCGTGTATCCACCGTACCGGCGAAACTCGGGCGTGTCTTCCAGTTCCATCGCCAGCGCAATCTGAAAATGGTGACCCGGTACAGATTCGTGAAGTGATAGAGCTTCGATTTCGTACTTTGGCCGGTGCTGCGGGCGATACAGATTTACGTAATATCCACCCGGCCGACTGCCGTCGGCAGAGGGACGCTGGTAGTAGGCCGTGGTCGTGTCCGGCGCCATCTGAGCCGGAATGGGAACAATTTCGTAGGCGGCTTTCGGAATACGTTTAAACAGCCGAGGTAATTCCGAATCGATTCGTTGGCAACAGTCTTTATACGCCTGCAGCAAGTCATTGGGGTCTTTGTAAAAGAACTGTGGGTCGGACCGCAGATGAGTCAAAAATTCCTGAAAGCTGACGTCGTAGCGCACCTGCTTCTGAATCGCCTCCATTTCTGCGCGAATGCGAGCCACCTCACTTTGTCCGATGTCGTGAATCTGCTGCGGGGTCAAATCAGTCGTTGTGAATTTTCTGGCCAGTGCCGCATACATGTCCTGGCCACCAGGCCGCTGCCAGCAACCGACTTTGTCGAACGACGCCGGCAGATACTCTTCCTCGAAGAAAGTCAGAAACCTCGCATAGGCTGGCAGGATGTTCTGCTCAATCGCCGCCTTGGCGCGGTCACGAAGATCTGTCGCTGCGGTCTCGGACAGCTCAATTTTGAACGAGCAAAACGGTGCGTAGTACAGGCTGTCTTCTGGATTCGCTACCGACTGTTTGCGAATTTGTGCAGGGACTCGCTTCATAACGACTTTGGGATGAAGCATTCGCGTTGCCATGCCGTTTCTCATCAGGGCGATGGTCTGATCCATGTATGTCGGGAAGGCGTTCAGCCGAGCAATCCAGTCTTCATAATCGGTGATCGAATCGTATTTTAGTAATCGAGCCAGATCATTTTCGTTCTGAATGCCGCCCCGCTGATTGAGCGGCAGGAAATGAAGCTTCAGCGGCTGTAAGGCGATGCGAGTTTCATACTCTCGTTTAAATAGTTGGTAATTAAGTCGATCGGAACGATTCAGCTGAGTGGCGTCAATCTTCAGCAGCACGGCCAAGGCTTCCCGAGTCATTGCGGCCGACGTCTCGATTGTCTTCTCAGAAACATCACTCCACAGTCGGTTGTACCGGCGATCACCCAGCCGCGATGCCTGGGTCGGGTTCTCGCGCAGCGTTCGCTGCCACTCCGAATCAAGGAGAGCATGAAGCGCCTTTGTCGCCGCGTTCTGCTCGCCCGACGGAATTTCCTCCGCAGCCAGGCGAACGACGGTGGTATGCGTGATGATCAGGATCAGGCAGGTGATCAGAAGCGATTCTGAGCAAAGGCACAGTTGAAAAGTGGATCGTCGATAGACTGGGACATGAGTGCGAGACATTGTGAATCCTGATCAGCAGTCGTGCGTTGTGGCAGATTTGACAAGACAGGCGCGTGGCCGAACGTCGACAGATCAGGACGCCGGGTCTCGCCCGTCGACCCACGGCCCGGCAAGATTCTGATATTCGAACGGCGTCATCAGACTTCCTTTGTCTCCGGCCTTCCACCCGGCAACGTGTTTCGGCCCGGATTCTGACTTTGACATCTGTTCCCAGCCATCAGCCCAGCTGGAGTTGCCGTCGCTGACCTGACCATCACGGCTCACGTGAAAAACTTTCCCTTCTCGGTAACTGCGAATCGCGAGGTTAACGAACATCACAGCGGCGGTACCAAGTACCGGGTCATTGTTGACGGAATTCGGCCGGCCAGACTCAATCGCGCTGATGAAGTTGTCAAAGTGAGAAAGGTTGAAGTTGTACGGCGACGTCGCTTCGTGGCGTTCCTTCTTCAATTTGCTGTCGAGCGTCACCTGTGGCCGCTCCGGAATAAAGTCGAAGGACGCCGACGGTCCGCTGGTATACGAGAGCTTCTGAAACAGCATGTTGCCGCTGTGTCCTCGAATGATGTGGTCAATCTTCAGTTCTTCAGAAACCATCGTGCTGCTGACGACGCCCTGCACACCTTCATGGAAGTCCGCAATGATCGAGCCAACGTCCGGCACCTGACGATCGTCGTATTCCATATAGATGCCGCCACCTCCGACCACGCGCCCCGGCATGCGCAGCCCGGTCGCCTTCAACATTCCCGTGACGCGGTGGACAAACAAATCGGAAAACATGCCGTATCCGAACGGCCAGTAACATCGCCACTTACCATACACTGCGCGATCGAAGACCATTTTCGGGGCCAAACCCTCGTCGACCCCCAGCCAGCGATTCCAGTCGATATTTCTTGGCGTCATTTCTCTGGTAATGACATTGTGTCGCGACATACCCGACCTGCCGTTGCGAAAACACTCTGTCTGAAACTGAACGACTTTCCCCAGTCGACCGTCGTTGATCATCTTGCGTGCCATATCCCAAAGTGGCGAACTGGACGATTGGACTCCCACCTGCAGAACCAATCCGCTTTTCTTCCAGCGGTCGACGACCTGACGTGATTCGTCAATCGTGTGAGTCATGGGCTTTTCGCAGTAGACGTGCTTGCCTGCATCGAGAGCACCCAGCGTCTGTCGGGCATGCCAGTGATCCGGCGTGCCAATACAGACCGCATCCACGTCCGGTTCGCCCAGCAACTCATGATGATCAACGTATGACTTTGGAGCCACGTTCGTTTCCGCTGCAATGTGGTCCACCGCCTGCTGCCGATGCACACTGAAAACATCGCAGACACCGACAAGGTCGATGTTGGAGCCCGTTTTTCTCAATGACGTCAACGACTTAACGTGAGTACCAAATCCTCGTCGCCCTGTGCCAATGAAGCCGATGCGAAGCCGCTCATTTGCCCCGGCAATGCGACCGTGCGATGCAGCGGACGAGGAAGCGGCTGCGGTGCTGACAGAAGTTTTAATAAAGTGACGGCGTGAGACATCTGAAGTCATCGAATTCCCCCGAAACAAGTGACACGATGTTCACCACACTCACGTTCCTGATGGCATCAGTCAAGTCTGAGGGGGGATTCGGCAAACAGCGGCGACACGTCAGATTGTGGTTTCGCATGAAACCACAATCTGACCACCTATGCCAAACCCAGCGCCTGGACGATAGCAGCGGTGTCGTTTTTGACGGCGATCGACGAGTTCGCGTGAGGGGTCAGGTGAACACCGGCGGGATGAAGTTTTTCGGCCTGTTTTTCAGGATCACCCGTATGGTACGCAACAGTCAGGTCCGGATCCTTCAGCTGGTGGCCGGTCAGAATGCAGGCGACTCGGTCACTGGCAGCAATCACGCCTTCTGCACGCAACTGTTTCAGACCGGCAATTGTGGCACCACTGGCAGGTTCACAGCCAAAGCCGTTCGCCGCGATAAGGGCCCGAGCGTCCACAATCTCCTGATCCGCGACGCTGCGAACAACGCCGTCGCAAACATTCAGAGCTCGCAGAGCTTTCACCAGATTGACCGGACGATTGATCTCGATGGCTGACGCAAGCGTGCTGGCACGACGATCTTCACTATCCATCGACGCGTAGTAATCGCGAATAACATCAGCGTTATTGCGACCATCGTTCCATTGCAGCTTGTTGTTGTTCACCAATTCATCCAGCGTACTGGCACCTGTGGCATTAATAATGGCCAGACGTGGAACCCGGTCGATCAGACCGAGCTGCTTCAATTCAGTAAAGGCTTTGCCGAAAGAGCTGCTGTTGCCAAGATTGCCGCCGGGAACAACGATCCAGTCCGGCACTTCCCAGCCCAGGCCCTCCAGCACACGGAACATAATGGTCTTCTGACCTTCCAGCCGAAACGGGTTCACGCTGTTACAAAGGTAAATCGGGTGTTCCGCACAAAGTTCACGGACTCGGGCCAGCGCATCATCGAAGTCACCTTCGATCTGCAGGGTCTTCGCTCCGTAGTCCAGGGCCTGCGACAGTTTTCCGTACGCAATCTTTCCGCTGCCTACAAAGACGACACACTGGAACAGACCGGACACGCCAGCATAAATCGCCAGAGACGCACTGGTATTTCCGGTCGACGCGCACGCGGTCATTTTGGCGCCAACCATGCGAGCGTGAGTTGACGCGGCCGTCATCCCGTTATCTTTGAAGCTGCCGGAAGGATTCAGACCTTCGTATTGCAGAAACAGGTTCCCTGCATTCACGCCAATTAGTGAGGCAAGGCGGTCATTCTGCTGCAGGATCGTCTGACCTTCGCCGATGGTCACGATCTGTTCGTCAGCCGGAAAACCGAGCAATTCTCGAAAACGCCACACACCGCTGAAGTCCAGCGGATTCAAACGATTGCTCCAACGGGCTTCGAATTCCCGAAGCGATGCCGGAACAGAGATCCGATCCCAGTCGTACTGCACGTCCAGCAGACTGCCGCACGTTTCACATGCGGTCAGAATCTGACCGATGTCATATGAAGCCTGGCAATCGGGATGAATACACTGCTGAAATGCGTAGGACATGATGTAAGTCGTCTTCCCGCGGTCAATCTGAACGAAGTGAATATTTTCTCGATGCATTGTCGAACAGCGGAAATCCTCGCTGTATCGAGCGCCCCTGAATGGAACGAACGTCCGTTATTCATTCATCCTGCAACCACTGGGAATGAACCACAGATTTCCAGGTGCAACTTCAACGACACCACGTTACATGGCTCTTCCCGCAATCAACCCGAAACAGTTCGCAATATCGGCATAATAGCGATGTCAGAATTGACGTTCTCTTCAGCTCGTTTCGGTTGCATCGCCTGCATAGCGTAGACTTGGCAGCAACTGGACGCCAGAGGTGTGCTGCTCAATTGTCTGAGCCGCCCAGCCAACCATCCGTGCAATCCCGATCGCGAGAGAGATTCGGTCTTCCGGTACGTTCAATAGAGTCAGAGTTCGGGCGGCTGCCCAATCCACCGTGGGAAACCAACCATCACGTGCCAGCAACGATTCCAGGCGAGCTGCTGATGATTCCATCACAATGCTGTCCAGGCTGCCGAGAAGCTCTCGCGACTGTCGCTGTAATATAGCAACCCGCGAATCCTCTTCGCCGTCGCGATGAAAACCAAACGGCATGACTCTGGGCTGCCGGTTTTGCCACCAGTGATCGGCATGGTCCGGACTCCTGAAACTATTCAGACGCGACGACGACCAGGCAAACGGATCGTTCCGGAGCTGCGATACAAACATCGAAGAGGCGGCCTTCAATGCCGCCACGATGTCGTTGACCGCACTGCCGAAGAATCTGGCCGAAAAACATGCCGGGCGCATCTCGGTCAGACACTGACAGATCATCACTGAATTCATGGCCTGTTCTTCGACCGGCGATGGCTCACAGTTGTCGTCACGAAGAATCTGCAGCAGGCGTCCGGCATAAGACAGCGTCTTCGACTCATCACTGGACAGAACGCGTCCTTCGCTGAGCCGTCCTCCGAACGCAACATGCAAAAGCACGGGCAACTGAGCCATTACGCGCCAGAATTGAGAACGTGACGCCTCAAGACTGCGATCGCCGGGAGTCGGATCAAAACAGGACAGCAGCGCAATACTCAGTGGAAACAGGTCCAGTGGTCGCGTTTGCAGGGGAACCGTTGCGATAGTTTCACTCACGGGCTGATCAACAACTGCGGATTCAGCCAGAATCGTGCTGATGTCGGCCAGTTCATCAGGATCCGCAGGAATCCCTTTCACCAGAAGCCAGATGACTGACTCAAAGAAACCATCTGAGCACAGATCCCGCACGTCAATACCGCAGTATTCAACGCGGCCATCGCGGCAACCGAAAAGGTCCGTTTCACCACAAACCACACCGCTAAGTCCCGAATGAACGGTCCCGGGGGTTTGGCCGAGATCTTTCACAATTTGATGAAGTCCATTCACCAAATGCGGAGCTGGCGATGCTTGCTCCATGGCAGAGTCCTTTCTCGGAATCCATTCCGATATTGCTGAAAGTTGTCTCAGCGAATTCCTCTGTGCAACGGACTCGGCCGTCCTGACCGAATGTTATCCATGGTGTCCGTCACCCTGCTGCAACTCCGCAGCAACTTTTTCCACGACGCGGGATTCTATAACATTAAAACAGGGCGAGGGAAGCGAGTTGGCGTGATGGACAGCGTTGTCAGCACTCACAAACCATGGGGTTTGCTGTTTTGGTGCAGTTTTCCCTGCATCTTGCCGATCAGGCTGGAACTCTCCATGATCACGCGATAGACTGCTGGGCTTCGGTTTTGCGCCGATCGGCCCCTGAAATTACGCTTAACTCGTTAACCTAAAATAACTTACATCAATCTTCGATGCCAAACACACCCGCAGCCAAGAAATATCTCCGTACAAGCACCGGACGACGTCTGCAGAATCGGCAGCAGCGGTCAACGTTGCGTGGTAAAATCAAGGGGTTTCGCACCTTGTTGAGCGGAGGCCCAAGCCGTGAGGACGCGGACAAACAATTTGGATTAGTCGTGAAAGCGCTTGATCAGGCAGCGGCAAAGAATCTTATTCACGCCAACGCTGCGGCTCGTTCAAAGTCACGTTTGGCGGCACTGAAGAAAAAGAGCTGTAGCTGAACAGTAAACGGTTCACGCCCGGATTAGACACGTCAAAGGCTGTCACCTCTCAGGTGACAGCCTTTTTCATGCGATAATGTTAATGTTTTTGGGTTAAGTGTTGTAGCGTTGATATTTTGCATCGCTACCAGTGTCGCGTTTCCACATCGTCATGTCGTGTCTGACACAAGCGACGCGAAGCGATAACGGAACTACCGAAAGACGTTTTTCAGCCACGAACGAGCGTCAGACAGGTACCTGATTCAATTCCGCAACCTTTCCTTTACTACAGCGTTCGAACGTTGAGCCACGGTTTCGTGAAAGGTCGCTATGAAAGGTACAATTTCATCCGGACTGCAGATTCTCGCATCCGGACTTGCCCCTTACGTCGACGAGATGCTATGCCGCAGCCTGGGAGACGACTGGCAACGAGACCCCCGTGTGACACAAGTCATCAACTCTGCTGACCCAAAACAATGGGATGCTCAGGTGGTGCTTGTGCTGATGTGGGACCACTGGAATCAGGTCTTCCGACATGACCTTGGCTTCGTTGAACGCAGCCTGGTAAGTGAGCTGCGTGAGTTTCGAAACCGCTGGGCGCACCAGAAACAAGTTTCGCTGCGTGACGTCTATCGTTGCATAGACAGTATCGAACGACTGCTGCGTTCCACCAACTGCGACGCTGCGGAACAAGCAGATGAGCTCCGCAGGGAAACACTGAAACTTCTCCACGATGACGAACTGGTCGAAGCATCTGTTTCCGCCGGCGACTGGTTTACGGCCTGCGTTACGACTATCTGCGGATCCTTGATCGTGGTCGTTGTGCTGGAATATCTGCGTCAGCCACTTTCATGGGTTCTGGCGGGATTGACAGCGATCGTATTCACACGCTTCGTTTTTCGGATTACTCGCCAAAGAATGGTCGTCAACACCGGCCCACGACAATGCGGCGGTTGCGCCCGAGTCTACTATGGAAGTGTCTGCCCATATTGTCAGCCGGTCTCGGTTTCTCCAACACCGCCTCCGTCCATCGTCAGCCGGGCAGAATAGTTTGTGCGATCAGTCACGATCCCACCTGACTAAAGAACGCCGATGAGTGGATATGTCTGATTATTTCTTTCCACTGACGGTGAGCAGCAATATCAGACGGACAGCTCATTTAAAACGCCAGGCGCGACACAATGGCAGCCACCAGCGCGCGGAGTCCGGCGCCCAATTTCCTCGAAAATGGCTGCTTCCTGGGTATTCGTCAGACGCCTGATCGCAATAATGCATACTCATTTGCCGTTCCGGCGGCACGACAATCGGCTCATGGGGTTCAGGATGCGATCAGTGCGGCGCTCAGGATACTCGACACTGAGGTTCCTTCTGCTGATGGCCGTCGGAGCTGTCGCTCATTCCGCCGTCGCACAGCCTGATCGGCAGTCGCACCGATTTCTGGAACTGCCGCAGAGTGGGATGTCAGATCTGCAGCAACAGTTACAAATGCTCACGCAGCTGCAAAGTCTTGTTGGGGCCCCGAACAGACAGCCAGCTGAAGCCCAGGGTTTTGACTCAGAGCAGCTGAATCAACTGCTCCAAATGGTCAAGCAGTTTGGCGGCGACAATCCACAGGATCTTCTGCCAATGCTGCAGAATATTTCGCCGAACGTAATCCGTAATGCCTTGAATAATCCACAGGCCAGACAACACGTTGAACAGATGCTTCGGCAGTACGCAAAAGATCATCAACTGCCTCGCGGTCGTCCACAATCAAACATCCCCCTGTTGCCTCCGTCAGAAGCAGGCACATTGCAGAATCAATCGCCCGACGATCCATCGTCTTCTCCGGAGAATGGACCCGGCTCTCCCAAATCAGGTCGAGACATAGATCGTTCTGACGATGTCCTGCGGAAGACGCTGGAAGAAGTGATGAAAGGATTGTCGGATGTTCCGCCAACACCGAATCAATCGTCGCCGCGTAACTCCTCCGAGGCATTGCCAAACCAACCTCCCGCTGACGATGATGCTCCACAGAATTCGTGGAGCGATGTGCTGGACCGATTAATCGAAGAGGAACGAAGGCTGCGCCGGGGCGATGGCAACGCTGACGTCTTCAACAACGAACCGTCTGCAGATCCCTCTGCAGGAAATCAGGGGTCAGGCAGGAGCAGCCAGGAACGTGGGACGCATTCCCCGTCGAAATCGGTCGCCGAGTATTTGGAAGACTTGAAGACCCGGCCACCTCTGCCCGTGCAGCAAAAAGCAAGGACTGCACCACAAACACAGCGATCTGCAAACGAGCCGGGCAACACTTCAAGTCAACCACCGACAGCCCATGATGAGTCGGCCGTGGCGCGCGAACAGCTTAAACGGGATACCCGATCGTCACTGCAGCGGCGTGGAATCACGGAAACGATCAGAAAGATCGCGAGGGAAGCTCGGCAGCAGGCTCGTTCATCAGGCGGCAGTCCGGACAACGCAGCGAATGCATCATCAGGCACTGAACCGTCGGAGGAACCGTCAAGTCTTGAGCGTTCACTGATTCGCGCGCTGGACGGCCTTCGGAAGGACGTCGTTGAGATCGCAAAGGACGCAAAATTCAAACCAGCAAAACCAGACGCCGAGTCGCAGGTGACCAGCCGGCCCACCACAGATGGTTCCGACACCGGATTACACAGCATCGGTCGCACGGCTGGCAATTTCCTGAGTGACCTCGCTGCGACCCCCGAGAGCACGCCGGATTCTTCGACATCAGCGCCTGCTGAAATTGACAATGCTGTCTCGCAAAATGCTTTCGCCCTGCTGGCCCTGGCAATTCTGGCAGGCGTTGTCGCACTGTTTGCATGGAAATCCGGATTGCTTGCCACGCCCTACCGCGAACCTGTCCGTGGCGTGCCAATGCGGGCCGCAGACATTCAGACAAAGGAAGACGTAGTGAATGCATTCCACAAGATGGCATTGCAACCCTCCTGGCAGGTACAGCACTGGTGGACTCATCGTAGAGTGGCGGCCCGGATGTATCGGGATCGGCCCGAACATGTTCACGCTGTTGAAGTTCTGACGGAGCTGTACGAACAGGCTCGATATTTGCCGCAGGAAACTGCGTTTAGCCAGGACCAGATGCAGTCCGCTCGTCAGGCCCTGAAACAGTGCGAATCATGTTGACGAGAGATCGCGGATTTGGCGATTCGGCCACAGTGAATATGTCTTCCGTGTTTAGACTCGGACCCGGCGTTTCAAGTTGCAGCCCCGGTCCCGCACACGCCACCGTCTGCGCCGTCGAGCCGATGTGTGGCTGCGGTGCAAATCGGCGATGTGCTACAGCGAGATTCGCTGACTCGTGGCGGCGGTTGACGCGTCTCAATAGCAGAGCGGCTAATGCCACGAGCCGGAACTGGCTCCGTCATTTGATAAATTGCTGTATTGTCGTGTTGCTGGTGCTGTTTGTTCTGGTCACAGGTCCAGATTCTGTGGCACAACAGTCCGGGCAGCCTGACAACAACGACTGGCATTTTCGATTCGAGTTGTTTCAGATGCTGCTGGAGCAGAGCGGCCTGAATCCGACAACGTCTGCCGACGAAATTCTGAGCGACCCTCAGCATTCGGTCCTTGTGATCGTGGGTCAGTTGAGTCGGGCGATACATCCCCGAATCGTCGAATCGTTCTGCGAAAGTGGCGGCGCAGTTCTGATGGCATCTGACCTGAGGTATTCCGCGGGTCGAATTTGTGAATTCGGTTTGGGCCCCGTGACCAGCGTCCGTTCGCGGAATTGGTATCAGTCTCACAACGACTGCCTGGAACTTACTGACCTGAATCGTGAACATCCTCTCACGACGGGCGTCAACAGTGTCGTTGTCAATCGTTCCGGGTGGCTGGAAAGTCGGCGATGGTTCGCTACGGAACCCGAAGTGGCCGCTCGATTACCGGAGCGGTGCGTTCCCACCGATGCCAGCGGCAAACCTGTCATCGCGACGTTGACACTGAACCAGCGTGGCAGCGGCCCGATGATCATTGCCGGTGATCAGAGCCTGTTCACAAACGGAATGCTGTGGCACGGCGACAATGCGATCCTGGCCATCAACGTCAGCAGAATGCTGTGTGAAGGTCAGCGATCACGACTGTTGTTTATCGCCGATCGTGTGAAGCTCGGCAGCTACGAAAACAGCCCGTTGCTCAACAATCCGCCTCCAATGCCACTGCCGGAGAACATGCCGGAACCGGAACTGGCGACGATGCTGCGCATCGCAAATTCTGTGATTCGAAATGTCGAAGAATCTAACGTGGTGAATGAAATACTGGCGAATCAACCTCAAAACGTACGCGCACCTTATTACTGGCGCATATTTCTGTTCGTACTGGCCATTATGGTGCTGGCCTTCGTGATCTGGAGAATTTCAGCCGTCGGCTTAGCTCCGCAGCAACCGATGCCTAATCGCGCCATGAAGACAGCTCACGAACTGAGCTCCGGACGCAAAATAAAGTCTTCAGAGTTTGGTTTCGCGTCCAGCATGCTGGCCAGGGAATTATGCAAAGAGCTGACCGGCGTTGAAGATCACGCCAGCTGGCAGCGTCTATTGTCAGCGAACGCTGCCACCGGAGCAGCAGTTGCTCGGGAAATGTCGACACAGAATCAACTCTCAGTCGTCCTGGACCTTGCCGTAAACACGCGAACGGTCCATATTTCACGCCGCAGGTTCGAATCGATTGGTCAGACGATCCATCAATTGCGGCAACTTCATCGGCAAGGGGATCTCTTGATGCAGTCCGGCCCCGTAAAAAACGTAAGCGGCGGTCTGGAACAGAAAACCGGAGCAGAACGTTAAGAATCCGATCGGCAATGCCGCGAACAGATGCCAATGCTGACCGACCCCGATCATCATCTTCTGTTGTCACCGGAGCTGCCTCGTTGGAACACCTGAAAAAAAATTCCGCTCACCAGCCACTCACTGAAGAAATCAACTGTGTCTGTAACGAATACGAACGAACTTGCAGATCGAGTCAACTCACTCAGACAACGCACGCTGAAATCGGTCAGGCAGGTTGTGGTCGGACTGGATCATGTTACGGACCAGTTGCTGATGGCATTGCTTGCTGGTGGACATGTTCTACTTGAGGGCGTTCCTGGTACAGCCAAGACGACACTGTGCAGTACATTTTCGACTTCTCTGGGTATCGACTTTGAACGTGTTCAGTTTACCCCGGACCTGCTGCCGTCCGACGTCACTGGAACTCAGGTTCTGGATCGCCAGACCAGCGATTTCGTGCTGCGTAAGGGGCCGATTTTCTGTCAACTGCTGCTTGGCGATGAACTCAACCGCGCTCCGGCCAGAACCCAGTCTGCATTGCTGGAAGCGATGCAGGAACGACAGGTAACGATCGAAGGAAACACACTTCCACTGCCCGAACCGTTCATGGTACTGGCCACACAGAATCCGATCGAACAGGAAGGCGTGTACCGTCTTCCGGAAGCTCAGCTGGACCGTTTTCTGTTTCGCATCGAAGTCGGCTATCCTCAGCGCGACCAGGAAGTCAACATGCTGGACCTGCACAGTCATGGGGCAGCAGTTCCCACAGCCGTCACCAGCGCTGAGGAAATCATCGATATTCAGCGACAGCTGGACAGTGTCTATGGAACACGTGAGCTGCAGGAATACATTATCGACCTGGTTCGAGAAAGTCGTGCTCACCCCGACCTTATCCTGGGAGCGAGTCCTCGCGCCGCCATCAGCCTGATGAAAGCCGGCCGTGCTCATGCTTTGATGGACGGGCGTGGATTCATGACTCACGAAGATATTCAGGCAGTCTGTCTACCGGTACTGGGACACCGACTGATCATGCGACCGGAAGCGGAAATGGACGGCAGCACGGTCAATGACGTCATCCTGCAGGTGATTGCAGCGGTTCCGGTACTGGATCAGCAGTAAACCATCGCGATGGTTCGAACAACATTCTTAACGAAGCAGGAAAGACTATTGCAAATTGCATCCAATCCGTGAGACAGGACTTCCGGAATGCCTTTCCGTATTCAGGAAGTCGCAACCTGGCGTGAATGATCATCGTCACCTATTGTCGCCCGCGCCAACCTTAAAGTAGCAACAACATGACTGCTCGAAGTCGCTGGCTGGTATTACTGGGAATCGCCGGGTTCGGTCTCGGCATTCTACGCAGCCAGAATGCGCTGGCATGGTCGTCGCTGACGATTCTTGTCTGGCTGTTTGTCGAATGGCTATGGTTTTACTATCGAATCTGGCGTGAATTGCCAGCGCTGCAGTTTTCACGACACGTCAACGACCGCACTGAACCGAGGGGTATCATCTGGTCCGGCCGAACAGTGTCGGTGTCGGTGGAAATGACGTCTGCCAATAGCCGCATCAATCCTTTGCTCGTTGTCCACGACTGCCTTCCCGAGAACTTCGAGTTAGTCTCCGGCCAGAACAGCTGTGCCGTCATTTCGAGAACAAGGTCGAGAAAATTCTGCTATCAGGGCCGGGCACGAGGAATTGGCGAACTGATTCTTCCGGGGATACGTATAACGCTGCAGGATGCTCAGGGATTCTTCGTGACCGAACGGTTCATACCATTGAAGCAGACTTTCCGAGTCCTCCCGGCGTACGCCAGCATCAATGAGTCTCAGCCGCTGGTCAAGCGAATGAATTCATTGCCGCAGCACGGCATACACCGCCTGCAGCGAGCCGGTATGGGATCTGAGTTGCTTGAGTTGCGGGAATACGCGGCAGGCGATCCACCGAAGTCCATCGCCTGGAAAGTGTCCGCTCGTCGCGACATGCTAATGACCCGACAATACGAATCTGAAGTTCCCGTGCGTGTCTATTTGTTTGTCGACGGATCTGTCGGAACAAGAATCGGCGGATTCGGGAAAAGGCTGATTGATCAGATAGGCTACGTTGCAGGAAGCGTAGCGCGGTCGGCAATCTCGGCGGGCGATCCCGTCGGAGCAGTCCTGTTCGACGAACGGGGTCAGCAGCGTATTCCTCCCGCCGGAGGGGAACGTGGTTTCCACAATCTGCTTGAGCGATTGACTGATTTCGCAGTGCCGCCAAGTCCTCCTGCACAGCGTCTTTCACCAGCACTGATCAATGCTGCAATGCGACTGTGTGGCGAACACAATCCTGAACTGCTGGATCCGCGAATCAACCAGGTGCCGTTCACATTCTTCCCGATCGCCCCCTGGAAACGTCGACTGGTCTACCGACGCACGCTCCTGGCCAATGTGCTTGCCGACCTGTACGGTCTGTCGGTCAGTCAGATAATGGAACTGGTTCATGACGACCGAATGATGTCACAATATGCCCAGCGTATGCTGAGTGAAGCGGGCGTATCGTGGATGCCCCCACTTGTGAAAACGCGCAGTCAGGGTTTCCATGATGGTATGGCAACAATGGAAATGTTCAGCAAGGCCATAGCCGAATCGGTGGCGACGGCGCGCGATAATGAAGTCTACGTCATCATGGCCAATCTTCTGGAATGCGCCACGAACATCAGTCACGTGCAACCTGCCGTCAAAATTGCTTTGGCACGACATCATCGAGTGGTCTTTGTTTTTCCGACGCCGGCATTTCGCCGACCGCAGCCAACACACGACACGGACCCAGGTACAACGGCTGGAGAACTGCTTGAGCGGGCCGAAGGATTGCGTAATCAGGAACTCGCCAGCCGATTGCAGCGCGAGCTGCGACGACTGGGCGCATCGGTCGCATTTTCCGGTGAAGAGGAGGGAATTCGTATGGTGCTGGCGGAAACAGAACTGGCTCGCAGTGGGCGAGTTGCATTTGCGGGAGTCCGCTGAATGTCATCGTCTACACGTCCGAAGCAGTTTTCATTCAGTGACAGGATTACAGCCGCCAATCCGGAAGTGCAGGTCATGAAAGCGGCCAACCTGCTTCTGATCATGTTCTGTGGCTGGTTCTTTCTGACGTTCCTGTACAGTGGCGCTGTGCTGAATCTGTCACTAAAGTTTTTCTTTCTGGCGATTCTGGTGCTAACACTACGTCGCTGGACAGGTGCACTGCTGATGGCACTGCTGCAGATCCATTTGTTCTTTCTGGAACCACGTGTTGTGGGTTCCGGTGGCGCAGGCGGCGAAGTTGTGTGGGTGGTCGCCACGGTGTTACTGATCATGGCTGTGAGTCGTTTTCGCACACTGCAGGAAAAGGATGAACACTCAACAGTCAGACGACTGTTGTCGTCACTGAACGCCAGAACTGTGAATACACACGAGCGGGATGCGTCCGCGTTGTCACGGCACTCATTTGCAGCCTTCGTTACGGTTGGGCGGCCTGTGCTGCTGCTCATCGCTTGTGCCGTATTGGCACTGGACCTGATGAGTCTTGTGCCCCCGGATAGAACGATCACAGGACTTAACACGATCCGTGAATTTCGGCTGCGACCGTCCGGTTACCGCGTTATCATGTCCGGCCTGCTGCTGTTCTCTGCGTTCATACTTGGCTGGCTTGTCATCAACGAAGTTGTCTGGCGCAGACTTTCCCCCTCTCAGGCCGGCATTTACCTCCGCAGTGTGTCTGTAAAATGGCTGCACCGGGACCTGCGAATGCTGACCAAACGACGACTCAAAATGCGCCGTCGAACTGCTCGACATACAGAGCATTCATCGACAACAACGATCCCGAATGACAGGGCGGAGACAAAACATGTTCCTACTGATTCGTGAAACAGCAGGCTGGCTGCTGGTCTTGGCCTCGCTGTACCTCGTCCGTATGGGAATTGGCTACGTTTCCAATCCGGACGAGGCCCGCGTCGTGGAAGCCGCTGTCGTGATGTTTGCGGCGATGGGCCTTTTGCGAGCTGGCATACTGCTGGTCCGAATTTCGACGGCAGCAAGAATCTGTCATCGGGAACAGCAACAATGAATGCGACGAATTTAGTCGCGTAGCGTTCCGCCAACTGCTGATCGGTGAGGTGAGATCCGCTTCCGAAACTGAAAACTCTGATTCGAAAGTATTTGGCACAACTTGGCGGTGAGTTATCGCCTTTTGATTCTGATCAGGTACCACCGGGTCCCGTCGCTGGCGTCGACAAGATGGAAGTCGTGGGCATTCTGCTCGGTTGCTTCGTCCTCGGTAACTTCCAGTAACCGTGTCTGGCCGAATTGATCGACGGCCTGGTACTGGCCGGCAGCGATCCCGGCCGGCAATGGCACTTCTATTTGCTCAGACGCCGCGGATTTGGATTCCAGGGTCTTCAGCACGGTCAATGAGTGATTCGGAACTGTGACTTCCACAGGCTCATTATCGACGGCCGGTTCTACGACAGCGACGGCTGTTGCTCTTTGCTGTGCACGCCTCGCAATTGCCGCATGCATTGCAGCCTGATCGCCATCCCAGGCCGCCATGAACACACCGGTAATCAGTACCAGAAGAAGAACTCGAGCGTTCATTGGTGAGTTTTCCGATTACACAAGACAGTCAATCCCCGAAGAATCTATCGTCTTCGCCACCTCGCGGACTCTGGCAAATATTGCCTGCGGAAGCGGCGGGGGGGCGCCATGCCGCTGGTAATACGGGTTGTGCCGATTCGATGACGCACGTATCCCACGCCAGAAGACTCAACGCTCGATGTAACCTGCCGTTGCCCACCAGCTCGTCTGCTGAGCCCAATTACTCAATGCGTTTGTGCACCTCTGTTTTTGCTGGAATCGTCGTCGACTCGAATGTCTCGTAATCGGCCGACGTCGCGACGCTGCGTCTGAAATCTTTGGGCGGCAGTGAGCTGTTGCGCCTGACGTAGTTTACCCCACGCACGTCCGCTGGAGGAACGACGAGTTGAACTTCGTGCGGAGGATCAGCAGCGGCGGCATTTGGCAACGGTGGCGTTGGCGGAACCGGCGGCGGTTTTACGCTTTTCTGATTCGAACCCGCACTTCCGTCAGAAGTTCCCGGAGGCATAAACACCCGTGAATCCCGCCCGACAGAAACGGGCGCAAAGCAGCCAGATTCGAGACCACATGACTCGCCACACGGGACTGAACAATCGGCAGCACGTGGCGCCGAACAATCAGCGGGCTTTGTGTCGCACACGTGAATCTGCTGCTCGCAGTTGCAATCACATCGACTGTGGCAATCCGGGCATGCTTGTTTTTCGGACCAGCCCCCTTTTCCGGCACCAGAGTATGCCTGAGTGATCGGCCACCCATGCCGAACCAGTCCACGGTGTCGCCTGACTGGAAACCGGGGAACGCTCCGATGTGCGACGGGGTTATGGTTATAGCTCACAGGTACAACTGGCGCGTATGGCCGGTACATTGGCCCAACTGGCGCCATATGAGGCGCCATATGAGGCGCCGGCACATAGTGCCTGAGACCAGGAGGCTGCATGCAGACAGGAGCCGGGACGCAACAGCAACCAGCCAAAACCAAAGGCAGTACAGCGATTAAGGGCAAGAATTTATATTTCATGTCTAACTTCCTAGGCGGCAGCAGTGCGCAGCGGTCGCTTACTGGCGTTCAGACTCATCGGCTGTAAAGCTGGGCAGACTTTAAGGGTTGTTCCGATTATGTAATCATTGTCGGCAGTACGGAGCTGACCTGTCTTCCAGCAGGCCGGAACAGCTTGCGTTGGTGGAATTCAGGCCGTTTGGGTTGTCCAAAGGTGTTTCCGCGACAACATGGCTCGCTGGCTGCACTTGGTGTAGAATGTCGACTGCGCGCTCAGAATACAGTTCGTCAGAACTCAGCAGTGAATGATAAAATGTCTTGCTCCAACGAAATCCAAACGAATTCCGGCCTGTTCCGCCACGATTTGGCGGTCATTGAATTCACGCGGCCACTAAGGGACCTGTGCAGTGTTGCCGTCGTCCTGACCTCGGCTCTGCTCGTCGGCTGCGGTGACAAGACACCTCCACCGCCGGTCACGGCACCGACTGCCCCATCAACTGTGCAGTCCGGCACGACTCCTGATGGAACCTCAGCGGAGAGACCGTCCACCTCGCCTGACAACGCGCCGGGGAGCTCGCACCGACAGAACGAGAGATGGACAGATGCCAACGGCGTGGAATACCTTGGAAACGTTCCGCTGGATGTCTTCTTCGATCAACCGTATGCCATAGCATCCGACATAACACCATTGAATGGCGCTGCTGCAACGAACGGTGGGACACCTCCTGTTACGACACCAATGAGTGACGATTTACCGCCGTCCACAACGGCGAACGATGATACTCCGGCAGTGGTCGAGAGCGGAGGACAGTCGTGGGACGAGATGATTCCGATGGACGTGATCGACGAAGAAATAAAATCCATTCGCAACTTCCTGACTCAGTCGTTGCAGTCGGTTGGCTCGTACAATAGTTCAATGCTGATGATCCCTCCCAATGCGGCAGCAGTCGCCGTCCTTTCGGGAATTGTGATGCAACATCCTGAAGACATCAGCTGGAAAGAAGACGCCGCCTACATCCGCGACCTTGCCAAGAAAATGAATGAAAGTACGCTGATGAGGGGCAAGAAGGATCAGAGCCGACTCCTGCAACTTTTCGAAAACATGGCCGATACCCTGAACCGTTCGCGACCGGCGGATCTGGAGGAACCAGCTGCAGACGATGATTTCGCGACCGTCGCCGAAATGCGATACGTCATGATGCGCATGGAGCAGGCTGAAAGGAAACTGAAGACCGAAGTAAACGAGAGTGGCTTCGCGGCCGGAAAAGATATGATCAAACACGAATCCGCGATTCTGGGGACAATGGCAAGGGTGATTGCACTCGAAGAATACGGCTACAGTCCCGATGAAGAATACGACGGATATGCTCAACGGATCGTGCAGGGTGCCAGGGCTGCCATCAATGCAGCCGAGGGCGGCGACTTCAGCACGTATGAACTCTCGCTGTCAAAGGTATCCACAGCGTGTCAGGAATGTCACGCTGCCTACAAGAACAATTAAAGATGACAGTCACACTCACGAGGGCAGAAAACGGATCAATCATGTTGAACAAACGTCGAAGTCACCGGACGGCGCGGTGTCTGATCATCAGTCTTTGTGTGGCATTTACAATACTGGCTGCGTCTGAATCTCATGCCGATACAATCGTGCTGAAGTCCGGACAACAGATTGTTGGGCAGGTTCTGAAAGTCCAGCAGGATGCCGTCTTCGTCGACATCGGCGTTGACGTTATTCGTATCCCCCTGGATAGAATCGGCAAGCGAATCGAGGACAATCCTTCAGCCAATCCCGAAGCAATAGAGACTGATTCGGGACTGCTGCAATCCGCAAAACTTCCCGTGCGGACAGTCAAAGAACTCGTCAGCCGGTTTGCCGAAGGAGTCGTCCTGGTGCAGACTCCGGATGGTCTGGGATCAGGATTCGTCATCAGCAAGGCGGGTCACTGCGTGACCAATTATCATGTTGTCGAGGGCCAGACGCGCGTTGCCGTGACAATATTCCATCGTGGCAAAACAGGAGAATTTGAACGCGTTGCCGTTCGCGACGTAAAGATTCAGGCGTTGAATCCTCATTTCGATCTGGCTCTGCTGGAGATTCCCAAACAGAAGGGAATTGATTTCCAACCGGTCTACGTGGCAGAAAACGATTCTCAGCGCGAAGGTGATACCGTGTTTGCAATCGGCAGTCCGCTGGGGCTGGAACGTTCAGTGTCTGAAGGAATCGTGAGTACGCGGAACCGGAACATGAATGGAATCGTATACCTGCAGACGACTGCTCAGATTAATCCCGGCAACAGTGGCGGACCACTTTTCAATTCACGAGGTGAAGTGGTCGGTGTGATCAACATGAAGCTGACGTTCGGCGAGGGTCTTGGTTTTGCCATTCCGGTGGCGTATCTGCGGCACTTCATCGCCAATCGGGATGCGTTCGCTTTCGACCGTACCAACCCTAACACGGGGTATCACTATCTGAATCCACCGCGGCGCACGAATCCGAAACAACCGTACGAGGTGCTGAGCGCTGAGAATCCACAAACGCAGTAGACGACCTGAGCGACGGAAATCTTCTGCCTCCGACGGCAGATCAAAGTCCATCTCCGTTCATCGGAAGAACACTTCCGAAGCCAGGTTCCATCCGGTCCGCATTGCAAATCCCTACCACTAAACAATCGGAAGCTATATTGATGCTGACAGGTAAGAAGTTTCTCGCTTTTGTTGGCGCTGACTACGAAGATCTTGAACTCTGGTATCCGAAGCTGCGCTTGATCGAAGCTGGTGGTACATTTGTCACGGCTGGGCAGCAGGCCGGCACGAAATACGTAGGCAAGAACGGTTATCCCTGTGACTCGGACATCGCCATCGACGGCATCGACACATCCAGCTACGACGGGTTAATCTGCGGAGGAGGCTGGATGCCGGATAAGCTGCGACGTGACCCTGAGGTATTGAGAATCACTCGGGAGTTCGCGGCAGCCGGCAAGCTGGTGGCCGCCATCTGTCATGGAGGCTGGATTCCTGTATCGGCAGGCATTTACAGGGGGGTCAAAGTTACGGGGTCGCCCGGAATCAAAGATGACCTCATCAACGCCGGGGCCATTTTTGAAGATGCAGCAGTCGTCGTCGATCGCCACTTCGTGAGCAGTCGACGCCCTGGTGATTTACCGGATTTCTGCAAAGGCATTCTGTCTTTGTATCAATGAGAAAGTAGGCATGCCACAGTTTATTACGTTTGGTGAAATCATGATGCGGATGGCCCCGCCGGGTTTTCTGCGCATTCAACAAACACTGCCTGGCCCAATCGATGTGACATTTGCCGGTGCCGAGGCGAATGTAGCCGCATCGCTGTCGATGCTGGGAGCCGACGTCGCCTTCGTATCTGCACTGCCGGACAATCCGCTGACTGACGCCTGTCTTGCGACGCTAAGGGGACTGGACGTCAACACCGCGCACGTAATTCGATCGAGCGCGGGACGCATGGGCATTTACTTTGTGGAAGGCGGAGCCAACCAGCGTCCCAGCCGAGTCATCTATGACCGGGACGGATCAACCATAAGTCTGACAGCCCCAGGTGAGTACGACTGGGGAACTGCATTCCAGGGAGCACATTCACTGCACGTTTCCGGAATTACTCCGGCGTTGTCAGAGCAGGCCGCAGCAGCCACAATTGCTGCCGTCCAGCAGGCGCAGAATGCTGGCGTTCGCGTGTCGTGCGATCTGAACTATCGAGCGAAGCTTTGGAACTGGAAACCGGGCGTCGAACGAAAGCAGCTGGCTGCGGACACCATGGCTCTCGTGCTGCCGCACGTCGACATACTGATCGCCAATGAAGCCGACTGCGGCGACGTTCTGGGCATTCATGCCGGTCACAGCAACGTTGATTCCGGAAACGTCGAAGTTCAAGCCTATCCGGATGTCGCTCGGCAGGTCGTGTCACGTTTTCCCAACCTGAAGTTTGTCGCGACTACTCTGCGTGAAAGTATTTCCGCCAGCCACAACAACTGGGGCGCAATGCTTTTTGATGTTTCTTCTGACAAGGCGTTATTCGCTCCGGAATCGGACGGGGCGTATCAACCATACAAAATTCGTAATATTGTAGACCGCGTTGGTGGTGGGGATGCCTTTGCCGCAGGTCTGTTGTTTGCCCTGAACCATGACGACTATGCGGGGCCTCAGGAAGCTCTGCAGTTCGCTTCGGCCAGTTCGTGCCTCGCACATTCGATTCTCGGCGACTTCAATTTCAGCAATCGGACAGAGGTCGATGCATTAATGGCGGGATCCGGATCGGGCCGAGTTGTCCGATAATCTGCGAGACAGGCTTCTGACAGCGAATTTCGCTGACTCAAGAACGGGGCGTACGTACTTTGACAGCAGAACAGCCGCCCACACGGACCAAAACTGGTTCCGTCAATCTGTGATCTTTTCTATCTGGTTTCCCTCCAGGTCAACCACACAGCTGATTCGGTTGTCAGACCAGCCGAATTCAAACGTTCGACCATTGGCCATTGCACTGGTCATAACCAGAAAGGCGACGATGCAAGGCAGGACCAGGAGCCCCATGACCGGTACAGTGGCGAGCTTCCGGAGAAACGTTCCGTGCTGACCGGCACGAAAGGCCAGATTCAGCAGCACCGCGCAGAGCCACAAAATACCCAGTGTAATGCACAGAGCTGTGACACGGTTTCTTTTCAGTGCTGCCTCGATGTCGCTCAGAACCTTTTGTTCAACCTCCTCTGGAAATTCGATCAGAGCGTAAGTCTGTCGCATCGATGTGGGATTGCCCGCTGTGTCAATCACTTCAGTACGGGCCCATGTCTTCCTGAAGGAATTGCGAATAGCATTATCGGTCACGGCGAGTTCCACGACCTTTTCCCATTCACCGTCTGTAGCGAATCTGCTGGACGCCAGCCCGGTCACTCTGTGTTTCAATGCTTCCACGATCGCTGGCCGCAGTGCGTCCTCTGCAGGAATCCGAGATTCGACAAATTTCGACTGCACAACCGTCTGTCCGATTCCGGGATTCTCGAACCATTCCGGCGGCACAGACGACGTCAGCAAATCCTTCTTGAAAACATTATCAGTACTCGCTTCCGCCGTCAGAGGTGTATCCATTCCGGCAGTAGTCCACGCATGTGAAAGCGCCGTAAGGAAGGTGCGAATTCCGAGAGCGTGCCGAACCACCGGGCCAGCCGTCTGTGGCGCGGTGGCCGACAATGGGATGAGTGCATATGCCTGTCGCAGTTCCGGCGAAATGGATGCGTTCAGTTTCGCGGCCGCTTCTGCTCCCTCCGGGCCCAACAGTCCGGCAACGAACTCCTGAGACAGCGGCAACAAAAGCGTTTCGCCTTCGTCCACCGGGGAGGCCAGCGTCAGGCCCCCCGAGATTCCAGGTACGTTTAGTGCTTCATTCAACACGACACGCGGCATGGCGTCGACACGACTCTCTACGTCAATCATTGCGGGGGTACTGGCAACATGCGCTATGGGCAGAGTCGTCGATCCTACCCAGAAAATCCCGAATACCACCGTCAAGCCGAAGCAAGTCGCCACCACGGCAAGGCGGGCGACGTGAAGGAGGCTTCGGTGCGAGGACGACAACCCTCGCAACACGAGGAAGCCAACGACGACAAAAATCATCAGCGTAAGCATGGTAGTTTAACTCCGACTTCCAGTTGTGATGCCTTACCCGCAGCAACGGCCTTGATTCAGTGCCGAGCAACCCGTCCCCATGATCAATTGAATGACGCCTGCTCAGCTTTGGCAACCGGACGTTGTGGATCCACTGACATTGGACCTGCCTGATCTGCAGCGGGGGGCGGTGCGGATGAAAGTCTTCTATCTTCGGCAGGAGTCCAGCCTGCAGACAGCTGCACGACGGCCGAAATGGCCAGCGCCCAGGTTGCTCCCAAAGCCTCCGGAAAAGAAAACCCCTTCAGCATTCCCGTAATAACGACGCCCACCACCAGAGTAAACAAGGCGCTGGATACTCGAAACCGAGCTTTGCGAAAGCTATCGACCTGCCACCACCAGCGTCGGGCAAAAAACAATGCAGCAAAAAACATCATGAAGCACGCCACTGTCGGGAAGCCGGTTCCATCTGCAACCGCAACGCGACCAACAAGCACGGGGGCTCCCCTGTGACTTCCGTCAAACAGTGCGTCATCGCCGATGAGCAGATACTCGGGCAGCACTGCTGCCACAAAGCCAACGCCAAGCCCAAGACTGGCAAGACACAGTCTCCGAGTGAAACTGTCGCCGGAACGTCCCTCCCAGATTTTCGACGGAATAATCAGTGCCCATGCTGCCAGCATTGTCACAGCCGCAAAGTAAACGGCCTGTGCACTGTCCTTCAGCAAGTTGGTCGTAAGAAAGACGGCAGCCGTCACGAGAGCCGATGCTGCCAGAGAAACGGCAATCGACGTGGACACATCGGTGGCTCGGTGGGCTTTCGCAATCTTCCGAAGCGTCGCCGGTGTATAAACACGCTGTCGAGTATTCCTTGCGGCCGGTCGTGGCGGAACCGGGTGGGATCGGACAGGACTATCGGCGGCGGGCGACACGGTTCTCTGGTGGCGGGCGGACACGGCTGATCCAGTTGCAGCCATAGCTGGAGATGCCGATTTCGCGCGAAATGGTTCGCCCACAAAAACACTCATGAGTTGATAGCCCAGATAGGCGACTCCGCCGATCATGCCACCGACCGCAACCGAATGCCACATCCCTGATTCCAGAATCAGCAATGCCACGGCGCCGCCTGTGACCCACTGCAATGGGGCTGGAATCACATTCCAGAAGGCAACCAGGGCCGCGACACCGACGGGAGCAGCTGGCGCAGACTCGATGTCGTTTTCGACTTCCGTCTCAGAAGCCATGGCTCGCGGATGCTCGACACTCTTCGCGGCTGCCTGAGGCGCTGACGTCACCAAAGGCACGGGAGCCGCCGTGTCGGCAGTCGCAACAGATTGGCAAAACTGCCGCTCAAGTTCTTCGATACTGCTGGTCCTGCTGTCCGGATCCTTTTCCAGAGCCGCTGACAGGACCGGACGAATCTCTTCCGGCAGACACGACAGATCGGGCTCTGCCGTCAGATGCTTCATCAAAATTTCAGCTGTCGTTTGACCATCGAACGGCACTTTGCCGGTGATCATTTCGTACAGCATGATACCCATCGCGTAGACATCAACTTCCCGACCGTAACGACCTTTGGCCACTTCAGGAGCCATGTAATAAACCGTGCCGACGCTCTGAGTCTGAGCACTGCGCCTACTTTCTGAAATGTATTTCGATAACCCAATATCGCCGATCTTAACACCGCCAGGATCCTGAAATACGTTGGCGGGCTTCAGGTCGCGATGAACGATTCCGCGGTCGTGCAGAAATCTGAGCCCGGCCGCAATTCCGCCCAGCCAGAAAAGTACTTCATCCAGCGGCATTCCGCCGGGGTAATCCTGCAGCACCTCATAAAGACCACGACCACTGACAAACTCCATGATCACCCAGTGGTCGTCGTCAGCATCCTGTCTGATATCGAAAATTGTAACGAGATTGGCATGCTTAAGATTGAGACACTGCCGTACACCACGAAGCTCTATGTCCAGATTGTTGTTCAGTAGCTTGAGAGCGACTTCTTTTCCGGCATCACTCAATGCGTAATACACCTCGCCAAATCCACCGCGGTGGACGGCACGCTTGATGGTGTATCCATCAAGAGGACGTGCTTCTGGTGCGAAGGTGAATTTCATAACTTAAGTCCAGCCCGATTTTCGTTTCGTTTTCTGGGTATCTGTCTGCATTTCAAAGAACTACCGGAGCCGGTATTTTACTCCATCTGTTCAACTCGAAACCGGAGTTCCTCGCCCGTTACGACGCAACCGTGTTTGAGGTCAAAGGAATCACCGGCAATTTTCCCATCGACGCTCAGAGCAGCCTTGGACCGGCAACGCAGCTTTCCGCCGTTCGAAAACAAAACAACAACCTCAGACCATCGCGTGCAGAAAATGTGATGGTCCCGTCGTGGCCCTAAAAGACAATGATCCGCCAGCAGGATGACTCCGTCAACACTATGCGACGGTCGATGATCACTTTCAAAGTCGATAATGGCAGAGGTGCTGAGAATACTGGGAATTCGAAACCCAAGTCGTACTCGTTCGGCAAGTCGAATTTCGTCACCACTGCAAAGTGCGGTGTCCTGATCGATCGTCCGCCCGGAAACAGTCGTTGGCTGATGTGCCGTCAGTCGCCATTCTTCGCCATTCCGTTCGATTGACGCGTGCATTCTTGAGATATTGGCCAGCAAGGCGATGTCGGCGGATTGTTTTTCAAACGACGGCGCCCCGATGATAAAGGACTGGCCAACGCATAGTTGCCATGCACCGACTCCATCGATCCAAAGCATGTACTTTTTACATGAACTTGTCGCCACCGTATGTCCTTTGAGAATCGCCTCCTGCTGAGGCACAAGGGTATCGCAATACCAGCGATTTTTCCTGCGCTGACGATCCAGATTCAAAGTGCCCGAGTTCATTGTATCGAATCGTTAAAGAAGGGTATTCGTTCTGATGTGACTTCGACGCAAGGTGTTTTTGTTTAGTTTGGATGAGTATTGTTCGAAACTGGACGCAGTTTGCAGCATAAAAATGCTCCGAGCTCAAGCCTTTGAGCCCGGAGCACGTGTGTGTGTCCCGATTCAACGGCAGTTTTCCCATTCTGCCATGCCAAAACTGATTCGACATCGACCTTTACGTTTGCTGATTACCCTGATCTGATCATCGTGCCACAGCCAAAGTGTTCAGTCGCCAGGTCAGATTGAGCTGTTACTGTCCACCTCGGCGACTGCTGCGTCAGAAACCAGACCGAAATGCTGGTCGATCTCAGTCACAACATCAGTCTGTACATCGACGGAATCCACCTCAACAGGAATACGTCCCAGTACATGGCCTTCTGTTTCAAGCAGCGACTCCCGAACATCAAGGACGTGATTCAAATCCTTGATCAAACCCTCAACACGCGCCAGCTTGGTGTCATCCACTTCGATATTATTGACGGCCTCAGCAGCCTGAATCGTCTTCAGCCGAGCTTCAACCTGTGACACCAATACAGACAACTCCTGCTTTCGCCCCAGCATGCTGTCCAGTTTCTGCTGATTGGCTCGCAGCGTCTGTCTTTGAGCCGTCAGAATCTGACGGTCACGTTTCACGGCATCTTCACCCACCCGGAATGCCTCAAATCGCTCAGACAGGTCAGATTCCACTTCTCCGCGAGTATATGACACATGGCGATAGGTGAACTTGTCACCTGATCCGGTGAGATCAGCTCGTAGAGCGAAAATTGCATCTTTCTGGCCAGCAAGGTGAGTTTCCTTCTGTTCGATGCCACGCTCAAGGTCCTTCACGTCAACACTTTGTTCAGCCACGACCGTCATGTGCTGACGGATCTCAGGCATCAGTTGGTCGATTTCATTTCGAATCCGATCGAGTTCAAACTCCGGTGTGATTTCTGACTTCACCGCATCTCGGACATTCGTACAGGCGGTGGTGGCATAACTGAACATGTCCTTGCCAAAAACAAACCCGGCAACAAGGGTCGCGGCCAGCGAACCGACAAGCATTTTCTTTAACATCGCACTCTCTCCTCAACATCCAGAACCGTGGGAAACACACACACATTTGCGACGTAAACATTCGTCACCCACACTAATTCGCTGATACTTCAGAAAGCCTGGTTCGAATTCGGCAGATTCTTCAAAAACGTCCTGGCATCACATAAACCTAAAAACCTCAGCGTTTTCGGCACGCCGAATCCAGTAGTTCGACAGCTGAACCAGATTCCTGGCGGAATTCTTTGAACCTCGGAAAGTTTCTTCGCGTTGTTGAGCGTGCGTTCAGCGAATGCACGTGACGACCGTGTCAATTAGTTCACCCAGGAAGAATCTCTACTCAAACAGCAGGAGAAAATTGATGAACACGCACACACGACCTGCGGCCAGACCAATGAGGAAATGTCGATTTCTGACAGGTCTGACCCTGAGCACGTGTGGAGTCGCCACCATGTTGATGGTCGCTGCCGGAACGTTGCAGAATCACGGAATCAACGGACGACTGTCGTTACCAGCCGTGGGCTTGTGCATGATCGTTGGGTTGATGTTGCTCGGTGGCGGTTTTGGCATCATGGCTACGTCCGCTGCGACGTTCGACGATCAGGAATTTGACCGCCTGATGGAAGCGGGAAATCTTCCGGATTCACCACCGCTCGACAGCTCATGCAACTTTGAACTAACTGACCATGTAAACGATGACGTTTGCGTCACAGATAATTCTATGCCGACACCCGAGACGCAGGCTGATCTCATGAATCTGCCACGAGTAGATTACGCAGAGTCAGGAGAATCTCGTTTGAACAGCCATACTTCGGGCGGCGTTCCAGCGCCGCAGACCAGCGTCTGAACAGATTGTTTACTGAAGCACAACTCAGGACGGCACTGAATACATCACAGACACCGACTTGTACAAAATAGGGATCAAGTCCGTCGCTCCTGCATCGACACCGCGACGCTGACACTGCATGATATTTCGTTGACTGGCAGGGATGAGCAAGGCTGAACTCAAAGCCTGAAACGCTCGGCAAGGTGCACGCTGTTCGGATTCTGCACAGGAACTGGGAACGATGTCATCGACGGCATCGCGTCGTTAATTCGGATCGCTGATGCGCAGAGCAGTCGCAGCCTCAATCGCTTAACGACCAACGTCTGGACTGAAGTGGTGGCATGAACATCAACTGGAGGAGCACCGACTGCTGGCTGATGGGAGAGGCTTCGGTCGGTTCATGTATTGCAAGTCATATCAAAGTTCTTTGTGACGACATTGGAGTTCGCTGGGCGGGCACAGACGCCGAACGCGCAGCTGCCGAGTATGTCGCCGCGCAGCAGGCGCTGCTCCAGCTGCAGAATCGATCTGTCGAACAATTTGCACTAAGTACCGCCGACTGCCATGCTTCGTCACTGAAGATCGTCGATGAAGATACGTGGCGGCTCGACTCACGCCCATGCCTGTTCTGCCCGTCGATTGACTTCGAAGCCCCCGTACTGGATGTCGGCTTCGGGATGTCGCATGAACTCGATCCGCTGCGGGGTCGTCTGTTGGGCTGTATCGCGTTGATTCAGCCTGAATTCGAACCGTTTACAGAGCCTCGCCTGCTCACTCTCCGGCTGCAGGATCTTGCCAGCGCCGGAGCAGTAGCAGCGATCACGAGTAGCCCGCATTATGGGCGACGACTGACCCACATCTCTGGCTCGGACTGGCGCGATGACGCAACGTCGGTGCCACTTCCACTGATCCAGACTTCCCGGGAAGACGCCGTCCGTCTGAAAGACAGAGCTGCCGCCGGCGTGCGGGTTGCCGTCAGAGTAAACACTGAACGGCGAACAGCAACATCGTGGAACACGGTGGCCGAGCTGCCGGGAATACAGATTGCGGATGAAAGTATCGTGTTGGGAGCTCACCACGACACGACGCCCGATTCGTACGGAGCCAACGACAATGGCGCCGGTGTGGCTGTACTTCTGGAGACCGCGCGGCTGCTGGCCGGCCTGGGTGACACGTTGGGTGTTCGGCCGGGAAGAACAATCCAATTCGTCTCGTTCGGTGCAGAAGAACAGGGCCTCTAGGGCTCCACCGCGTTTGTCGAACGCCACTTTGGCCCCGAACCAAAACCACGATTCATGCTGGCGCTTGATGAACTTGCCACGGGCCCCATGAAAGGCGTTGTGTTGCAGTTTCCCGAACTTCGAAGCCTGATTCAGAAGCAGCTGGACAACTTGAACGAAGGCCTGAAATGTCATGTGCTGTCTCAACTGGACGCATCAGGCGACATGTTTCCGTTCGCCCGTCGCGGGATTCCGTCATCGTTTTTGTGGCGCTGGCGGTTTGTGGGACGTCACCCGGAAACAGCATATGGCCACAGCAACGCTGATACTCCGGACAAAGTGCGACTTCGCGAGTTAAAAGAATACGCTGGCATGCTGGCCAGATTACTGCTGCGACTGTCACACGTGCCCGCTGCAGACTGGCCGGAAAACGAACTGAACTCGAAGAACATTGCTAAACGCATCGAAGCCGAACGCGGCGCTGTGTTTCGCACGATGTAGGGCCGCGGCAGGCGATGGCGTGGCACGTCGCACGACATGGCACACCGATTCGCCGAAAACGGTGAACTCACTGCGACGCCCTGTCAGCCTCACAGATCTTCAAGCGTTTCGAACGCGGCGGCGGACGACAACGAAATCAACCACCCAACCCCAGAATCTCCAGGCTGTCGCGTTGAATCATCGCTTCAATTTCGTCTATCTGCAAACGCGGCAGCGACGTTCCTTCAACCTGTTCATTCAGCTTTCGCAGACCGTCAATTGATGCATCCACGGTCGTAAACGGATAGTCACTGCCGAACAACAACTTATCCCAGACTCCGTATTCCTGAACCAGCATCAAACTGTGGTACAGCTGAAATGGTCGATAGTGCAGAGCACTGATATCGGTGTAAACATTCGGATGCTTGCGAACGACAGCGACGCACTCGTGTTCATACGGATGACCCAGGTGAGCCATAATTATCTTCACTTCCGGAAATCGGATCGCCACCCGATCCAGATGTCGCGGCAAAGTACACTCCAACGGAGCCTGTGATACAAACGTCGTGCCCGTATGCAGCAGTACGGGCAGTGAATGTCGGGTCGCGTATGACCACAACGGATTGAACCGCTCGTCATCCGGATGAAATCCCGCATACATCGACAGAAGCTTGATGCCCTGTAGGCCAAGCTCCTGGTGCCCATCCCGCATTTCCTGCTGCCAGCCATCCTGAGTGGGATCAAGCGACAGAAAACCGATCAATTTGTCTGCATGAGCCGACACGTACTCGGCTACAGACCGCTCAGCCGCGCC
>JAQWLN010000018.1 GCA_029247265.1 Fuerstiella sp. | reverse complement strand
TTATGCTTCATTTTCGGATTGTGCTGAATTTGCCAAAGATTCGAGTTGTTCCGTCCCGAAACAAGGAGTGAAGGACCAGTATCCGTCAAACGTCGCAGTCCAACTGCGCTGAGTCGGGTGCGTCCGGCAGCAATTATACTGCTGAACACGCCCTCGGGTCGACAGCAAACATCAATTTGCCGTCTGCCGCATATCTGGTCAGAAATACAGTTTCCACAACGACATACGGTGATTCGATAAGGCGCTGTTGGCTCAAATTGCCAATGGGACGGAAGGGATTGCAATGAGATACTATTTTCTGGTGTTAGGTGCCCTCGTCGTGGTCTGCACAGGTTGTGCAAGCCTTGATACCGGCAGCAGCATTCTCAGCAATCGCGAGCATGTCGCTCCGCCGGCTGCCTTGCAGTCACGTCCCGGCCCGATGGTCGATGGACCGGGTCCTGGAGTGCTGAACATGCTTGGTCAGCCGGGAATGGGCCCGGGTGGAGGTCCGCCGATGGGCATGGCAGGACCGCCAATGTCGACCCAGATTAAGTTCATCGGCCCAGAAACAATGACAGTCGGTTGGCGGGCAGGCGAGACCTTCGCCAGCAGTCAGGTGCAGACTGGCCAATACTATGATTTCTATCAGTCGGCTGTTTATCAGCTGATGCTGGAAGGGCTGGAACTTCCAGGTGGTGCCGCTCGTCCACTGTATCCCACTCTGGAGGTGCGAGCCGCTCATCCAAACACACTGGCCTACCTGCAGCACAATTCTGTTCCGGTTGAGATCACGGAAGAGGATCTGGAACACGTCAACAGCAGCAACATGGTCACGAAGGTTATCTACCTGCCGGCTCCTGAGTTTCAGGCCCGGGCGATCGCCGGCGTGGAAACACTCGTCTCCACACGACTTGATCCAGGTATTGATCCTGTACAACAGGCAGAACAAATGGGGACCGTTATGCTGATCCTGCGTTTCGGTAACAAGGACCTGCAACCACCAGCCTCGATGTTGAGTGCAGATGGTTCGGTGACTCAGGTAAATTACATGGTCATGAATGGTCAGGACGGGCAGATGGCTCCTCCGACACCGATCAGCACACTGGCCACTGATGTCGGCGGTGGTGTTCCTTCTGCGATGATCGCAGCCGGAGGCGGACTTCCTGGACAGCCGCAGATTCCTGTCGCCGGAATGGGAAGCATGCCACCATGGGGCATGCCCATCACTGGCACTCCGATCGGTCTGCCAGGACCTCCTCACCTGCCATTTGGCGGACCAGCCGGGCTGAAGTCACACACCGTCAGAAATCTGTCGCAGAATAAAATGCCGGACCCTGTGGATCACATGCTGATCGACGTGAAGCACGATCCCGGCTACAGCGTTCCGGAACCCGTGCGACATATTCAGTACACCGAGAAGCACCCCGTCCATCGTCCGGGTGAAGTTGCTCATCCAGTTTCCAAGGCTTCTCAGTTCTACGGATTTTAGTCACAGCGTCAGTTCTGTCCTGAAGTGTGCCACTGGCTCTGCCAGTGCCTCGAAGAGCTCGTAAACACACTGACAGAGCCGGTGGCACGCAACTCGACATTCAATTGGAAAATCTTGCCGGGGGGCGATTTTGAGGTGACTTCACTTCTGATCGCCCTCGTTTTGTTAATACATTCCGAAGCCAGAGTGATGCCACGAAAGACTGACAGTCTGATCCGAATCATGAAGAATGCCGTACTGGTATTCGTTGTCGGACTGGTTCCCGTCGGGACCGCAAATGCTCAGAGGGGCGTTGAATACCACCAGCCACTCAGTCAGAACAGTCCGCCCGGTCAGGCCGCAGCGTGGATGAATTATCTGCGTCAGTACGATCCGACATGGCTGCAACCTCTTTCCGTGGAAGTCGCTGGCGGTGCCGATGTTCAGGTGTTCTCAGGTTCCACTCGCCCCGTCGGTGCCGCAGCCACACCCGCTTTAATAGCCGTAAGTGTGGGATATGTTTACCGACTGCGGATCGGCAATATGCCGGGGTTTCCCGGGACAGAAATCTACCCGTCAGTTGAATTGCTCGATCGCCTTCACCCGCCACAGGGGCGAGAAAACGAATTTCCGATTCCCATCATTATCTCCGCAGAAGACGTTCGTACGGCGCTCAGCGGTCAGCTGGTCACCCGAGTGATCTATCTCGAACAGCCGCAGATTGCTCAGGAACAGGATCCGCTGCACCGCGAAATACCGCAAAGCGTTCTGCCGTCAGATAACTCGCTGAAAGAAGCGGACCGACTGGGCAGACCGATGGTCATTATCCGCATCGGCGGCCGACAACCATCCGCCGGATCTTCACTGTCTTTCTTCGGCACCGGTGGGGGTGCTGAGCTTCGCAAGGCGGTAGACGCACCCATTGATGCCGGACCAGCCGTTATGCAGACCAGACAAGCAAGCATTCATCCGACCAGGTAATTCGGAAACGTTCTTAACAGAATCCTCAGTCTCCGAATTCATCAAGAGACCATCCACAACCTACAAGTTCCAGGGACATGCCCAACTTACTGAACACATTGCGTGCAAACTGTCGCTTCTGGCTGCCCTGCCTGTGTTGCAGTGCCGCGTTCGCCGGCTGTGCCACGACCGCCGGTACAACTCCCGACGCAGCTTTTGCAGCGCGTATGCCTGGAGAGTCGCTGGCTGAACAATCGACCGCCTTGGAAACCGCGGTTGCCACCTATCCCCAAAGTGCACCATTTGCCCCCGCGGACGCATCAGTTCCTGATCAGGCGCCCGCAGGCAGAAACGTACAGCCTGTCCAGGCAGATTATGACATGATTGCAGCAACTGCGACCGGCGGACGCGCAACTGCCGGCACGGAACAGGTTCGCGGACAGAATCCATTTGCGTCACTGACGGCTGAGGGGATTCGACCGGCCTCACAATCTCAACCTGCAGGCACCACAGGGATTGCCACCACTGCTGGATTCGCAACAACAGAAGCTGTCGTCAATACTGCGACCACGTTCCGAGCTGCCGAACCGCGAATGCCTTCGGCTCAACCAGGTGGCCAGCCAGCTGCGTCCGTTACTGTGGCCGCTTCACCGTTGGCGCAGGCTTACCCGGACGAGTATATCTTCGACGGTGGTGATCGCGGCCATCCGGTCCATTACCACGGTGGCACAATGGGCGGACTCGACACAGAAGACACCGTGGCAGAATTTAAGGATCACACGGGCGAAAACCATGTGCGATCCAGTAATCGAGTGGCCGTTTACGCACCCCGTTTCGGTGCTGTGCGAACGGTTACTGGTCTTGGCATTGACGTAGCTGTCAACAAAGCGGCCGGAGCGACGGACATCTCGGGACTCGGCAAGCTGCATGACCAGCGCGGCCTTGACGTACGCGTACGCAACACCCAAGCTTCAGGCTTGGGCACGCGTCGCAGTGCAAGCGGTGTTGAAACGGCTCAGCCGGCTCATCTGTCTCATGGTTCCGATGTGCTTGCTCTGAATCGAAAAGTGGAGCAGGGTCTGGAGAGCAAGTCCTCCAGTGGCCTGGGAATACTTGAAAGATCTCAGGTGTTTCAGCTGAACCTGGAAATTCTTGAGCCTGCGACCTCCACCATCAGAACTGGCATTAGCAAGGCGACATCCCTGTCGCAGGCAACACAGACACGAGCGACGTTCCGTGTCCAGTCAACTGTCGGTGTCGAAGAGAAACGGGGGCGAAAAGGCCAGATTCATCTCACCAAGGAAGCGTCGTCACTCACTGCAAAGTCGGGCGACACGATCACATTCAGAATTCACTTTCGGAACATCGGCGATCATAATGTCCACGATGTCCGCATCATGGACAACCTGACGCCACGACTGAAGTACGTTGCCGGCAGTGGTCAGGTCGATCTGTCCGACGGCAGCGGGGGTGGCCTTTCGGTACTTCCAAATGCCGAAGGAAGTCAGACACTTGAATTCACTCTGGATGCACCGCTCAAGGGTGCTGCCACCGGCACAATCACGTTTCAGGCAAAAGTTCTTTGATGAAAAAAAGTACGCACAACAGCAATCACGGATAACTCCGTCGCATCATACACTGGTGTGAACTTTTCCGTCGGAATGAAGGGGCTGACGGGAAAGGGTGCCGTGAGGGGACGCAACATCGCTGTTTGTGTACGAGAAGAGCCCGCTGCAGTAAATGCAGCGGGCTCTTTTTTATTCGGGCGCTGGAGACCGTATGCGTCGAATCAGAACTCGACCACTGTTACCACACCGGCATCCCCGTCAGCGATCACATCTGACGATGAATCTGCGACCGCTTTCTTTTCCGTCGGATGACATACGGGGATGATTGATGTGACATGAGCTACCGGTTGTCCATCAGACCGGACAGCACGTCTCGCCGCTACAAACTGACCGGCGACTGACCTGCTCAGGGCAGAATGTGAAAAACCTGATAATGGCTTTGATCCCTGCGGGCCATGCTCACGTTGGCAGCTCCGGCCATTTTTCAACGACGCGATTTAGATAATCCGTCTTAAGCATCCCCCAACTCTTCATGAAAGACGCTTGGCAAATGCAGTGCCACGAAATTGATTACGAAATCTTCGGTGCTGACATGCAAATGGTAGAGGTCGAACTGGACCCGGGCGAAACCGTGATTGCAGAAGTCGGGGCTATGAATTGCCTGGAAGAGGGGATCGATTTTGAAGCAAAGATGGGCGACGGCTCTACACCGCATCAGGGAATGATGGGCAAACTGCTGGGAGCATTGCCTTCACGAACGGATTTGGCGCTGGTTTCTTTGGTGGCGAAGGTTTTATTCTGCAGGAACTTTGGGGGGACGGGATGGCGTTCGCTCATGCCGGAGGCACGGTCGTGAAGAAGAAACTGAATGGGCAGACGCTGCGTGTCGACACAGGGTGTCTGGTCGGTTTCAGCGGCGACATCGAATATCGTATTGAACGCGCTGGTAACCTGAAGTCGATATTTTTTGGTGGGGAAGGACTTTTTCTGGCCACACGGCGTGGGCATGGTACTGTTCTGCTGCAGAGTCTTCCGTTTTCACGATTAGCGGACAGAGTGCTGCAGAACTCGTCCGCGGGCAGCAGCAGTCAGGGAGAAGGCTCGGCACCTAGCGTGCTTGGCAACATGTTTGGTGACTGGAACAACTACCTTGGATCGGAGACTTGGCTGGCTTGTGGCACAACGACGGTGTTAAGCGAATAGACGTTTACTACGGCCACAAGTCAGCGCAGGATCCTGTAGATCGAGAAAGACGATGCTGATCAAGAATTCCGGAACGATCATTCTGTTGATCCTGGGCACTGTGTTCTCCATCGCAGGGGGAGTGGCCAGTTTCGGCTTTGGCAAACCCCTGCTGGACAAGGCCAAAGCCAGTACCGAATGGCCGACCACTGACGGTGAAATCATCAAATCGGACGTCGAGACAAGTCGCAGTAACGATGGTGAGACCACATACAAGGCGATGGTCATTTACGAGTACTCGCTGGACGGTGCGGATCTTAAATCGGACCGAGTCTGGTTCGGCGATGGTTACTCCACCAACGACTGGTCAGCCATGCAGGCCGTCGTCAGAGATTACCCCGTCGGGAAGAAAGTCACCGTCTATTATGCTCCCGACGCCCCGGACGAAGCCGTCCTGCAGCCAGGCGCTTTTTTCAGCAGCTACCTGCTGTTCGGCATCGGGCTGACGTTTGCAGTCATTGGCAGCCTGATGCTGGTAGGAGTATTGGTCTATCGAATTGTTGGCGCCACATCAGGCAGCCACTCCAATACATTCGGCGGCGACATGTTTAACAATGACCACGATTCATTCGACACACCAGACTCGAACCTCGAACTATTCACGGACGGATTTTCCGGCACTTCAAACGACGACGATTTCTGAGACATCCCGGGCCGCTAGAGCAGTTTTCGAAAAGATGTGGTCGTTCGGGCTCGTGGGAAGCACCCATAGCGGGCCGGAAAACGTTTTTCGCGGCCAAAAGTCAGCGTAATACGCTGTAAGAATCGACTGTGAAGCACACCGTCGAAATACGAACGAGACCGGGACGACGCCCGTCCCGTGTCCATTCATTCGCCTCTATTTCCGAAACATCTCGCTTTTCTCGTCACCGTGCGACAGCAGATACGCCAGCAGGTCCAGGACTTCGTCCCGATTCAGTGGCTTCAGCAGATTGCCTGGCATGATCGATGTCTTTGACGCCAGAATCTCGTCGATGTCGGTTTTCCGGACCTCCACGATTTTCGTGCTGTCTTCAGGATCGGTCAGCACGCTGATTTGCTGATCGTTTTCCGAGACGATGCGACCGCTGACAGATTTGCCCGCCGACGTGACGACTGTGCTGGCTTTGTACTGATCGCTGATCACTTTGCTCGGATCCAGAATCGCTTCGGTCAGCGCATCAATGTTGAAGCGACCGGCCAGTTGAGTCAGATCCGGACCAGTGGCCCCGCCGGCGCCAGCAAAGCGATGGCACAGAATGCAGCGAGTGGCAGCGAACATCTTCTGCCCGTTGGCGAAGCTTCGATCCTTCAGACCGGCCTGAGCCAGAGTTCGCACTTCAGCCAATGTCCAGTCCTTGCCCGGCCCCGCGGGTTTTGGTAATTCCGGCACCGTGAACGGTGTGCGAGCGCCCATCGCTTCCATCATGACGCGTTCGTTCTCGCTGGTCGTGGCATACGCCTCGTCGCTGATGTTCTGCAGGAATTTCACAAAGCTGTTGCCGCCGGACCATTTCTGAGCCTTCGCGAACCAGCCGAAGTAGTCAGCTCGCGATTCCGCCGACCAGCCGACCTTGGCAACTCGCAGGCAGAACGCGTACCAGACCTGATTCCCGTCCGGCTGATTGGCGATCATCGCATGGATCGCTTTGCCATATCCGGCGTTGCGAGCCAGCAGGTCGGTCATGTCGATGTCCTGGCGCTGAGGTTCCTGATTCATCAGCTCGACAGTCTTTTCGACAACTGTGGGAGACTGCAGGTAGACCAGTAGCTGACAAAGTTCGCGGTCCAGCTCTCGGTCTCCTGAAGGAAACGATGAGTCCAGACGTCCCACAAACTCAGCGTTCACCGTTTCACCAGGATCGCCCAGACGCAGAAAGACAAGCGACAGTGCCCGCACATAATCGAATTTCTGTTCGGAGGTTAGTGACGGAAAGTCCAATTGCCCGAGTGCACGGACCATGGACGCCTGCGCCGCCTGTTTCCATTCTCTAGCCGATTCTTCGGAGAGCTCGCGTGCCTGGGTGATCTGCGATACAGGTGCTCGAGCCATGGCGACAGCAACCGCCAGAATCACGTCCGGGCCAGCGTTTGACAGATCAGCCTGTTGCACGGTGCGGCCGTCAAGGGACTGCCAGAGCACGTGTGAATTGAAAAACGCATTCCGTGAAGCCGTCTTCAGGAATCGATCTCCGGACTGAACGTCCGCGACGGCGCTTTGCAGAAATGCGTTTGATTCTTTTGACAGTGCGGGGGTCATGGACGCTGCTGTTCCGTGGAACTGTTCCAGGTGTTTACGGTGAGCCCGTTGCTCCGCAAATTCCGAGTTTTTATAGTGGGTGGGATCGACGGATTCCTGTCCGACATAGGTCACACGAAACAGCTCTGACTGAGTGCCGCGTCCGCCAACTGTGAAGTACAGCGCCCCATCCGGCCCGGCGGCAACGTCTGTCAGCGGCAATGGCGACCGTGATACAAATTCTTCTCGCGTCGCTGCATAGCTGCTGTTCTGAGGGTCCATATGCACGGCGTACATCGTGCCGAACGTCCAGTCACAGATGAACAGCGTTTTCTGGTACTTCGCCGGAAACTTCAACCCATAACCGAAATCAACGCCGACCGGTGAACCGGGGCCGATGTTCACCAGCGGCGGCAGACTGTCCGGATAATGCGCCGGCCACTTGCCGGTTCCACTGCGCCAGCCGAACTCGCTGCCACTTGTCGCATGCACAACTCGAGTCGGGCGATACCACGGAGCACCATAATCCCATTCCATATCCGCGTCATAGGCGAACAGTTCGCCGTCCGCGTTGAACGCCATGTCGTAGGGATTGCGGTATCCGACGCTCCACATTTCCCAGGTCTTACCGTCGGGATCGGTACTGGCGATCCAACCGCCAGGAGCCAGTTTTCCGCGAGCATGGCCGTTGGCGTCCCACATGCGCGGCAGCAGCAGGTCTTCTTCCCAATTCGTGGGAATGCGGCTGCTGTAATCTTTGTTTGTCAGCTCTTCGCCCGCCTTGAACGGTGGATCCGTGTGATTGCCGGCGATCACGAAGATGCGTTTCCCGTCCGGCGAAAGACGCAGCGAATGCGGGCCGTGCTCTCCTCCGCCGCGGAAGTCTTTCAATTTGACGCATTCATCAAACTGATCATCCCCGTCTGTATCGCGAGCTCGGTACAACCCGCTGCCAGGGCCTCCGTTAACGGAAAAGTACATGCTGTCAAAGGCGTACAGCATTCCATGAGCGCCTGTCGGCTGGTATTCGCATTTCGAAAAGTCCAGAGGCTCAATAATGGTTGCGTCAGCAGAGCCGACATCCGGCAGTGTGATGCGGCAAATGCCTTTGTCGCCCTGATCACTGGCCAGCAGACGGCCCTTGTTGTCAAACGCGATGCAGACCCACGATCCGAGTTCATCCTTGGGCACGGTGAACAGCTTCTCTACCTGAAACCCTGGCTGAACTTCAAATACGCCCCGCGGAACCCGGTCAGCGTAATTCGCCGTCCCTGAGAACACGTTGCCCCAGGGATTGTCGCCGTAGTTGCCACGTAGCGACACCTTACGATCGTTGTCCAGGTTCTTCGTCGTTACCGTCCAGTTTTCGTTCGTCACAACGTGGGTTACGGTCCCGTCCGCATCCTGCAGGGCCAGCTTCAGCACGAAGGCCGCGATGCCACCTCGGTTTTCTACCTTGGCCGTGATCGTGTTTTTCCCTTCGACGATGTACTTCGTCACATCAGCCGACATCGCTTCTTCCCATGCGGCGCTATTCGCAACCTGTTTGCCGTTTACGAAGACCGTGCCTACGTTGTCGCTGGACGCCTTCAGGATTGCCGCCTTGATGCCGGACGCATTAAATGTCGTCTGCAGAACATAATCTTTGTTGTTGTCGTCACCCCAGATCCATTTGGCAACGGGACCGTCCTGAAACTGGCCATCTGAAATCTGAGGCTTTGCTTCAACTGCCGGCTGCTGCTCGCCTCCCTGTTCCACGGATGCCTGTATCTCCGGCTCCTGTTGATAAACACGCTGGGCCGAGGCAACTGACGACGCAACAAAAAGAATGGCGGGAACAACGAAACAACGGAGCATGGAGCGACCTCTGGGCGAGAATTCAGGCGGGAATCAACCGCGACAGGGTAGCATGCAGATGTGACCTCGTGCGAGCGTGCAACAGCTTTTCCGTGTTCGGAAACAGTGACGGACTGTTTTGGAAACTGAGAGGAAGGCCGGTGGTTGGAGCAGGGAACGAGCGAAACCCTGCGGCCGGTCGGGGAAACCGCTGTAGGCTGGCCCCGAGGAAACGCCGTTCCAGCACCAGCGGTGCGCCCTTGCGTCGTCCTTATTCGCACTGCCGGAGCGGCGTCGCTCCGCTCCTGGTTCCGGCCTACTCCTCTGCGACTCGATTGGTTTCTGTACTGAGGATGCTCATACTGATGAGCATCAAGGTTGTTGTCAGACACATCGCGGGAGAACAGTAATTATGTCACAGAACAAAAACATCCAGCTGCAGTCAGCACAGCAGAGTTCTCGCCGTAAGTTCATCAAGAAAGCTGGTGCCGCAGCTATCGCCACGCAGTTTGGAGCTACTTATATTCCGGCTCATGCGTTTGGCAAAATGGAAAAGCCGGCGCTGGCTGGTATCGGAGCCGGAGGCAAAGGTCGAACCGATATCGTCCAGTCACGCGACGCCGGCTTTCAGGTGGCAGCCCTGGTGGATATTGTCGACGCGACGAAACTGAAGACCATCGACGACAAACGCCTGAAGTCGATGGCTGAGGTTCGCAATACGTTTCCGAAGGCCCGGTACTTTTCGGACTATCGCGAAATGTTCTCCGAGCTCGGCGACAAAATTGATGCTGTAACCGTATCGACTCCCGATCATCATCATTTTCACGCTTCGATGATGGCGATGCAGACCGGCAAGCATGTCTACTGCCAGAAACCATTGACACACAGCATCTGGGAAGCTCGCACGCTGGCGGAAACGGCACGCCAGACCGGTGTCAAAACTCAGATGGGAAACCAGGCCCATGCCAACGATCACATGCGTCGTTGCGTGGAACTGATTCGTGCGGGAATCGTGGGCAAGGTGAAGGAGATTCATGCATGGACCAACCGTCCCATCTGGCCTCAGGGTTTCTCAGCGCCACCACCGAAGGAAGAAGTTCCTGCCGGCATCAACTGGAAACAGTGGGTCGGCCCCGCACCGTGGGTGGATTACAGTTCAAAAATAGCGCCGTTCGCATGGCGCGGCTGGTGGAATTATGGAACCGGTGCGCTCGGCGACATGGCCTGTCACATCATGGACATGGGACACTGGGCGATGATGCCGGCCACTCCCCAAAGTGTTCAGGCAGAACAGAACGGCGCTTCAGAATTTTCACCTCCGATCAATTCAAGGATCACGTGGGAATTCGGGGCAAATCAGTATTCGGCGAAGGATGGATTCAAGTTCAACTGGTACGACGGTTACGTCAACGCCAGCTTTGATCGTGACAGCTGGACGCTGGTCAAGGATGGCAACGACTACAACCACCCGTCAGAAGACGTGCTGGACGGAGAGAGCTTCAAAGACTACGGCAGCGTTGTCATCGGCGAAAAGGGCAAGCTGTTCTTCAATCGCGGCCGCAACAAGTGGATTGTCAAACCGTCCGGCATTCTTGATGGTTTCGATGAACCGGATCAGACCATTCACCGTGCCGGAGGCGACAATTATGGTGAATGGATGGACGCCATCACCGGCAAGGTGGAGCAGGGGCAGTCATGGTTCGGACAGTCCGGACCGTTGACCGAAACGGTGCTGTTGGGCGTGATTGCTCAACGTGTTCCCGACACGCGTCTGGAATGGGACGCAGAGAAAATGCAGATCAAAGGTCGTGACGATTTGCAGCCGTTGATTCAGCGCAAATACCGCAACGGCTGGGAAATTAAGGTCTGACGGACCTTCCCTTGAAGGCTCATCAACAAACCTGAGCAGTGGCGTTGAGTGATTCGAAACCACTTGTAAATCGAGGGTGGCCAGCAGGCGCGCAGTAATGGAATGTGGTTTCGGACCTCTGCGTGGCCGAGGCTGGACTGAGCTTGCGAATGATAATCAGACCGGCGCTGCCGGCCCCGGGGTTTCACTCGTTCCTCGCTCCGACCCCGGCAACACTCTGCAGTTTCACAACGGTCCGTTGCTGCAGCCGCCGGCAGCACATGGCGCCCCGGCATCCGGGCGATAATTGAAGAAGCGGCGATGACGGCCCGCGGGGATCGGCGCGCCGCTAATTCCCAGTCCAACCGGATGGCCCATTCCGCAGCCGAAATGCCTGGAGCAGTTTACGATAACACGTAGCACGTTCGGGCTCGTGGGAAGCCGATATTGCAGGCCAGAAAACGTTTTTCGCGGCCATGAGTCAGCGTAATACGCTGTAATAGTGTTCATTTGTGCACTGGTAACCGTCGGCAGCGGCGTGCGCGGCGGATGCAAAACCAACAGGATCCATGTAACCGGCCAAAAGGAACTACCCATTCCCCCTACCCGCCCCCTCTAAATTGTCAGTATTTGCGTAGGGTATCTTCATTCTGAAGTACATACCGATAAGGCAAAATATTGCCGCATTGCGCGGCAAAGCCTACCAACCTGTCAGGTTTGTAGCCTGGGGGCACCGTATGTCGCTGCACAATTTCATAAGACAAGCTCGCCTGCGCCTCGCGCACGGCTTGTATGAAACGCGCAAGGCGATGACGACCCAGGATGACTGGGCAACTCGCCCACTGTTGGTGACCGCGCTGGAAGAACGCGTGCTGATGAGTGCATCCCCTCTGGCCGTCGTGGCCGCAGCGCCGGAGGCGAATGCAGATGCTTCTCAGCTCACAGATCAGCAGATGCTGGGTGTGGGGTCCGACTTAGTGTTGCCAGAACCATCGGCAAGTACAGAAACAGCCGACAGCCCTGCGGATGCACATGAGCTGGAAGTCGTCTTTATTGACAGCTCGATCAGCGACCTGGATCAGATGATCGCCGATCTTCAGTCAGAAGATACTTCTGACGACAATCGGGCTCTCGAGATTGTTGTGCTCGATTCGCAGCAGGACGGTATTGCGCAGATGACGTCCGCGCTGCTGAACTACCGGGACATCGACGCGGTCCATGTGATATCGCACGGCGGTGACGGACAGGTGCCGCTGGGTGCGACGAATTTGTCACTGGATAACGTCGATAATTATCGCTCGGCCATCAGCGCGTGGCAGTACTCGATGTCTGATACGGCTGACCTGATGTTTTACGGTTGTGATCTGGCAGCGACGGAAGACGGTCGTGATCTGATGAATCAGATCGCCGCCGAGACGCACAGCGATGTGGCAGCCAGTGACGACCTGACCGGACACGAATCGCTGGGCGGCGACTGGGACCTGGAATTCCAGGCAGGCACCACCGAAACGCAGGTTGTCTTGAGTACAGACTTCCAGCAGAGCTGGAATCAGGTGCTGAACGTCGCAGTTGATGCAAGTTCGAGCGGATCAGCCTCCAGCCAGGCGAGCGTCACGGTCTCTCACGCGACGTCCGGTGAAAACCGATTGATGCTGGTCAGCGTCGCCACCGATCCTCATGGTGAGAGTGTCGCTTCCGTCACCTACAACGGTGTCAGTCTGTCGCCGGTCGGGGCGGAGGAAGACGCTGGTGCCCATTCTCGTGCCGAGATCTGGTCGCTGACCGCTCCGGACACGGGAACTCACGATGTGGTCGTGACGATGACGGGCACAGGATACTTCGGCGTGAACGTTGGCGTGATGACGTTTACTGATGTTGATCAGACAACACCGCTTGCGAACTTCTCAAACGCATTTGGCAGTTCGACCTCGGCTTCGACAACGGTGACATCAGCGACGAACGATCTGGTCTTTGGTGTCGTCAATTCGCACAACGGCGCGGCGGCGACACCGGGGACTGGCCAGACTGAGTACTTTGATCTCGTTGAGAGTCAGAGTAACAGCAGTGGGACGGTCGAAGCGGGTGCCGCGTCGGTGACGACTTCATGGACCGTCAACAATGACGACTGGACGGTGGCCGCCGTCTCAATTCAGGCGGCTCCCGCGTCACCGGTCATCACGGCCAGTGAAACCGTGGACATGGATGCTGACGGGCAGATCGACCGCATCAAAGTCACGATGGATGAAAACCTGGACGATGATTTCAGCGGGCTGACGATGTCCGTGTCCGGCTACACCGTCACTGGCTATTCCACGGGTGCCGCGAACGACAACATCTTCTACATCGACCTGACGGAAAGCGGCAGTGTCGATACAGACGCGACGCCAATATCACGCTCGGAGGTTCGGGGTTCAACCGCACGATCAACATCCTGCCGGGGCTGAATCAGGCGGGCCGGCCACAATAACCGTCACGGTGGACGACGGCACCACCAGTACTCAGACGACGTTTGACGTCACTGTCACGGCCATCAACGACGCTCCCACCGACATCGCCCTGAGCGGCAGTGCGGTTGACGAAAACTCAGCCAACGGAACGATCGTGGGCAGCGTCTCAGGTACAGACATTGATGCAGGTGACAGCGTGACGTTCGCTTTAACCGACAATGCCGGGGGACGTTTTGCTGTCGATCTCAACACTGGTCAACTGACGGTTGCGTTCAGCAGCCTGCTGAACTTTGAAGATTCGGCCGCTCATACGATCACAGTCCGAGCCACCGATACCGGCGGGTTGTCTCGTGATGAGTCGTACACAATCACAGTGAACGACGTCAACGAAGCCCCGACGGGAGTCGGCGATACTTTTTCTGTCAGGCAGCTGGAAGACCTTGTCGTGCCGGCGGGAGTGATCCTGACCAATGACTTTGACGCTGATGGTGACAGCCTCTCTGTTGTATTGGTGTCCGGACCGACAGAAGGAGCGTTTGCACTGGCCGCGGACGGATCGTTTACGTACACGTCCGCTGGATCATTCAGCGGACAGGACGAATTCACGTATTATGTTACGGACGGAACGCTGAACAGTGCGGTAACCACTGTCAACATCGACGTCACAAATTCCATCTCTGGTGTCGGCCCGATTGACTCCGTCGATCCTGAAACGCTGGAAGACCCGGTCGATACGACGCCAGCAGAGAACAGCGACACGACGGCCGAGGATTCGTCCAGCGAGGAGACGTCGGCAAAGGATACTGTCTCGGGCACGACCGGTTCGTCGTCAGGACAGACCGACGATTCGTTTGTCAACGGCGACACGCCCGATGAAATACCGCAGCAGGTCGGAAGTGAGCCATTCATCTCGATCATGCTTGTGGATGTGCCGGAGGCAGGACGTCTGAAAAACGATTCCTCAATACAGCGGGACGGTTTCGAGGAAACGGTCATAGGTGAAGCGCTCCAGCTCGATCGTCACCTGTTCCACCAGGTTGTTACCGACAACCCTTTATTCGGATCAGGCCACGTTAATCCCAGTGACGTTGATATTCACGAGTCGCAGGATGACCAATGGCGGAAGGACCAGATCGTTGAGCAGGTCGTCGTGGGCAGTACCGCCGTGGTCACGACATCTGTTTCCGTCGGGTATGTGATGTGGCTGCTCCGCGGTGGTTCGCTGCTCACGACCTTTCTGTCATCGCTGCCTGCATGGCAGGCTTTCGATCCGCTGGCCGTGCTGGAATCGTTTAACGAAACCGGAGACGAAAATAACGACGGTGAGTCGCTGGCGTCCCTTGTTTCCGGCGACATTTAGCGTTCAGGCGTGATTCACCAGCGATCACTCGTTCATGACGGCAGGGGCATGAACGAGTGAGTTGTCGCTGTCACAGCATTGGTTCGATCTGCGATGAGTTGCTATTGAAGCTGACGGGCCTCAAGTGGCAGTGGCACGAGATCAGCTTCGTCTGCATCAAATTCGGGGAAATCGTCGGTGTCGGCTGCTGCTTCGGTCTGAGACAGTCGGGTGCTTCGGCGATCCATGATCACTCGAGCCGCTTCACGAATTTCGCTCTCGCCCAGTCGACGCAGGCTGCTGAGTTCTGTCAATGGGGCCATGACCTGGGCAACTCGACCAACAGTGGATTCCATCATGGCCAGCTCGACCAGTGTACGACGCAGTCCCGTCAGTGAGCGGACGTGGGTGGACACTTCGGTCTGGAAGTCATCCAGAATTTCGAGTGTCTGCACCGCGGATGCCACCTGGCCTGTTTGTTCTCCCAGCGAGTTCTGCAGCTGGATCATCTGATCAAGGTTGGCTGCGGCAACTTTCAGATTCAGGCCGCCGTTGAGAGTGTTATTCATTGCCACCAGCGTGCGGGCATTACCTTCCGCAACACCGAGGCTGTCTGCAGAAGAGAGAATTTGCTCTTTCAGAGCGATTAATTTCGACGCTGAGTCCTGAGCACTCGCAAAATTCGTATCCGCTTTTTCAAATACATCCGCAGCAGCGATCATGCGATTTTGCAGTCCGACGAATTCATCAAATTTTCTTGACGCCAGTTGCAGTTTTTCGTCGCTGTCAACCAGTCGCTGTGTCAGTTCCGCCATGCAGGCGATACTGGTACTCGCCTTTTCGTAACCGTTCGAAGCTGCGATGACTCGCTTCTGCAAAGCCAGCATCCCCTGCAGAGTGTTGTCTGCGACTTCAGTCTGACCGCTGCCGCTCAGCACCGCATCACGAAGGTTTTCAAGGCCCGCGACCTGTTCAAACGCTTCGTTTGTTTGCTGTCGTGATGCGATAATGCGTTTCTGGACAGTCGCAAGGCGGTCCAGAGCCGTCAGAGCCGCGGTCGCCGAATCGGACTCTTTCTCCAGCGACCTGCGAAGATCCCCGATCTGAGTCAAAGCGGCACGCATGCCTGCCAGCTTGCTGTGCTGATCCTCTAGGCTGCTCAACAGGTCATTGGCTTCCCACACATTGCCACGGGTGCCGGCAATCCTGTTCAGGTGTTCGTCGGAAAGGTCCAGGCGGGTTTGAATACCGTCAAGACGCCCTTTCAAGGGGCCGACCATCATCAGCTGCATGCCGAAGAACACTACGGCCAGCGACATGAGCATCGAAATCCACATGAAATTGCGGAAGCTTTTGTTCTGTTGATTCTGACTGCGTCGAATGGTCGTTGTCGTGGTCACGCCATCTCCTCCCGGTGCTGTTTGAATGAACGGATCACCACTATTTCTGCCATCAGTGACGTGAGATCGCGGATCGATCTTCGTGACCGCCGGGCTGGACTCAGGGGCCAGCGGAAGCGGCGGACTGAGACTGACATGACAGCTGAATTTGGTGTGAGGCTCAAAGCCCCGTTAGATCTGTAAATGTCTGCCTGCTCGCTCTCAGGCATCTGTCTTCACCAAAGAGTATCGCCATGTACAGATCGCTTAGTTGCCCCAATCAGAATCTGTTCGGCGATTCCTGCCGAAACGACTGAGGGACTCACGGAACGAACGGATTTCGCGGCGTTCATGGCAGGACCGGCGCATTCAGAATTTTTGTCAGCGCCGATTTGCAATCAGCTGCAGAACAGAATCTTTGGCTAAAGATGCCTTCTGTCCGAATTCGCACGAACAGCGTGCGGACGTCACTCGACGCTGTACGCTTCAGAATCGGCGATGGCTCGATTGCTGTTTATTATCTGCGCTATGCTGTGTTCTGTTACCGTTGCCGGCTGCAATATTCCTGCAGTGCGCACTGATGGGTATCAAAAGCCAGTGACTCGGCGGCGACAGATTCGGCAGGCAGAAACTTCCATCCATCAACCTCGCCCGGTTGCGCAATCATTGCCTCGAAGTCATGCACTTCCACGACGAAGAACAGGTCTGTTACGGGGATGATCACGCCACTATAGGCGTACTTGTTCGGGTACGATGCCAGATACTGAACAGACCCTGTCAACAGCTGCAATTCTTCCATCACCTCACGCCGCAGTGCTTCCTCTGCACTCTCACCGGCGTCCACGAATCCTCCAGGCAATCCCAGTTTGCCTTTACCGGGATCCTTGCCCCGAATGATGAAAAGCATTTTTTCAGACTCATCCACGATCAGCGCCGCAACAGCAGAACACGGGCTGAAGTAGTGAGAATAGCCGCACGCATGGCAGGCGAACGGCTGCTGACCTGTGGTTTCGGTGTGCGCGGCACAACGCGGACAATGTCGCCATGAATCTCTGATCGGGATGGGATTTGTCATCGTGGTCAGACGCCTGAAACAAAGGACAGAGAGAATGAACAATTTCCTGCAGACAGTATCACAACATGAAAGAAGCCGGACAAACACGTTGGGATTTGTTAAGCGCTGGCCGCGGAGAGGTTCCTGACACGAAATCAATGGCTTTTTTGCCGGCAACGTAGAATTGGGCAACTGAGCGGGTCGTCCGTCGTGTTCAGGCAATCACTGACAACGGATGCTGGGATGAGTAGATAATGATTTGACCGAACATATTCTGCTCCGTAGACTAGACTTACGAGAATACCTGCCGTCTGCGTTTGCCAACGTGACGAATCAGTCGATTGAAAACCTGCACCTCCTGAACGTTGAGCAGGGGGTGATGTCAAACGAAGGGAATAACGATATGAAATTGCTGCGGTTCGTTGTAGCCGGACACGCGTTTCTTGTCGCCATGTGGGCCGTCACTCCGTCCGCTTACGCCCAGGCAACAAGCTCGGGCGAAGATCGTACGGTGACAACCGCCGACGGCTGGGATATCAAGATCACATACTTCCCTTCCGCTGCTGGTAAAGAGTCACCGGTTGTGATTCTTTTGCCGGGTGCCGAGGGCCTTGAACACAGCAGAACACGCAAAGTCTGGGAAGGAACGGCCAAGGCATTGCAGAAGCAGGGAATTGCGGTGGTCACGGCTGATCTCCGCAAGCACGGCGACAGCGCGCCGGACTCAGAAACTGCCAACCCTCGACTGATCAGACTGGGGCCGGGTGACTACGGGCTGATGGCGACTCGAGATCTGGAGGCAATCAAAGCGTTCCTGGTCAAAGAGCATCAGAGTCAGCAATTGAATATCCGGAAGCTTGGCATTGCTGCGGCCGGTTCCAGCTGTATGGTCAGCGCAGCATTTGCTGCCAACGACTGGCTGAAGAAACCATGGCCCGACGCACCGACGTTTTCTCAACGCACACCCAAGGGGCAGGACGTCCGCGCCATTATGATGCTTAGTCCAAAGTCACCTGTAAAAGGGCTGAATACGATGGCTACCATAAAAGCCGTCGCTGATCCGTCGAAGCAGATCGCCGTTCACATCTACTACAATCCCAGCGACCGAGCGGAGAAAAAAGCGGCCGATTCCGTCTTTCGTTTTCTTGAATTGAAAAAAGCTCCTGATCAGGAACCCCGACAGCTGAAGGAAGGTCCCCCCGAAAAGAAATACTCTGCGGAGGGGCTGTTAACGGCAAAGGACAAGGTGGGCAAGGTGGTGATGGAGAAACACATTGGTGACTTCTTCAATGCCTATCTGAAAATGCGCGAAGATCCCTGGAAGACCCGTACGAGCAAACTGGAATGACTTTCCGGCTGGCATGGTGAGTCGTTGTTGTGGCAACAGAACACCGCCACAACGAACATGTTGTCGGCAACGGTACGGCATGGACAAATACTGATGGCAATACTGACACTATCTGTCCTTGAGGGGCTTGAGCGAGGGCTCGTCTACGAGGATCTGGAAACTCCGGTCACGATCGGACGGGAAGAAGACAATGTCATTCAGTTAAATGACGAACGCGTCAGCCGTGTACACGCCAAACTGCAGGAAGACCGCCGTCAGGTCATTCTCACGGATCTGAACAGCACGAATGGAAGTCGCGTGAACGGGCACCCGGTTCAGCTGCGAGTCCTTCAGCCAGGCGACCATGTGCAGATCGGGCGGTGTACACTTCTGTTTGGCAGCAACGCCCAGATCGCTGAGCACGCCAAACGCATCGGCGTTGAAGTCGCCGCCCTGACTCCGCTGAATTATTCGGCTGATCCGGTTGTCGCGTCATCGCCCGATTCCGAGGTCGAGTTTCAGATTGTGGAAGATTCAAGCCCGGAAAATCTGCAGTTACCACTGTTTCCCGGCGGTGCGCCAGTTCTGCCAGAACACCTTCAGCCAGGCGAGCGAGCAAGAATCAGTGATGTTCTGAGCTACGTGCATGAACGCATGGGCGACGTCGCATTTGAGGCCTCAGAATCTGAAGATCGTTCACCTGAGTCATTCGTTCAGGTGCCGTGGGAGCGGTGGCAGAACATGCTGATGCTGCAGCGAGATCTGGCGAGCTACCTGCGAAAAATCGCAAATCCGGACTGACACCGAGTCGTTTTCCGGCGGCTGTGGCCTGGCTTCATGCGTCGCCGACGGTATGCACCGGCTTGGCGAAGATCATTCGCCCGGCGCTGCTCTGAAGGACACTACTGACGACGCTTTCGATTTCCTTGCCGATCTGCGAATCCGCTCCTTCGCAGACCACCATTGTGCCGTCGTCAAGATAGCCGACACCCTGGCCGACGCCTTCACCTTCCTTAATAATCCTGAGTCGCAGCCGTTCACCAGGAATGAATCTGGGACGCAGGGCGTTGGCAACATCGTTTAGGTTGATGACCGGTATTCCCTGAACGCTGGCAACTTTGTTCAGATTGAAGTCGTTGGTGATCACGCCGCCGCGCATCTGTTTGGCCAGTTCAACCAGCTTGTGGTCAACGGCCATCGAACGAAATTCCTTTCGGTTCGTTTCGTGAACGCGAACATCGGTGTGCGTACTCTTCTGCATCGTTGCCAGCACCTCAAGCCCGCGACGGCCTCTGATGCGACGATTCTTGTCGTTGCTGTCTGCCACATCCTGAACTTCTGACAGAACGAAGTCCGGAACAATCAACTGCGATTCCAGAATCTGAGTCTCCACGACATCAGCGATTCGGCCGTCGATCAGCGAGCTGCTGTCAACAATCAGCGGACGCCCGCCCTTCAGGTCACGGGCGAATTCCACATAGGGAATAACAAATCGAAAGTCATCCTTGGTCTGCAACAGCAATGACACGCAGACATACGGCAAAACCAGTAGTGTCATCATCACGGCCAGCCCGTCGAATGGCGGCTTCACAATCGGTGTCAGGGCCTGCACCATCAGGTACGCTAGCAGAACACCGATAAGAACGCCGAAATATATCGCGGAAATCACCTCGATACGTTTTCGGCGAATCAACAGATCCGCGATCGTGACGACTTGGCTGATGAAAAGCAGCACAAAGAAGGCGGCAAGCTTATGATCGTTGATCATCTTCGGAAGTGTGGACGCCGCGCCATCCAGATCTTCCGGACTTATGTAGGCAAGAATAGCGCCTGCACACACCAGCAGATACGCGACTCGCAGAATGACAAGCAACATTGAAGGTAACCCGCAGGACCAGGGACGACTGGAAAGTGACGTTTAGGGTGGGAGCAACTATTGTTACAGAAATCGCCAAAGAGACAACCACCCGTGATTCGAAATCCACGAGCCTCCTGCATCTTAAACTGCTACGTGAATGGGGATGAAGGCGCCATCATGACCTGATCCAGCCCTGCGATGGCGCGCCGATTGAAATCAGCAACCTGCGTTTCACCCCAAATATAAATGAGAGCACGAAAAAAGCGACGATGAGTCGGCCAGGAACCAGACTACATCGTCGCTCTATTTTCAACCAAACAGTTCCACCCTGCGAGCTGATCACCGGTGGAACCGCAGGCTAGGGATAACCTTTGATGCGTGTTCCCCCGTGAGGATACCTCACGTTCCTCTTCCAGCCGGGGCGGAAGGATGGAGTTTTAACCGTTAATGATAAGGATTGACGACCGCTCTTTCAGGACGATCCACTCCGCACGAGATAGATCTTTCTGCGAGCCGGGGAACGGGCAGACTCACGACTTTCCGCCCGTTCTCGCCGTCAGCTCATCATTAACTCAATTGGTTAATTACCTCCTACCTTTCGCCACCTTCTTAATTAGTTGCAACCACCAGAGGCGGGAGCACAGCAAGAAGGAGCACAGCAGCTGGCGTCATTACCACATCCAGCTGGAGCACAGCAGGTGGACTCGGCTGGAGCACAGCAGCTAGCGTCGTTACCACAGCCAGCTGGAGCACAGCAGCTTGACTCGCAGCAATCAGCTGGAGCACAGCAGGTGGACTCGCAGCAATCAGAGTCACAGCAGCCACGTCGGTGCTTGCGCAGACGAAGCTTAGGCAGCTTGAACTTTGGCAGTTTCAGCTTAGGAAACTTGAAACAGCGTTTCTTGCATCCGCCACAGCCTTCGCCACAGCCACTGTCACAGCAATCGGCTGGAGCACAGCAGCTCGCGTCGTTGCCACAACCGGCTGGAGCACAGCAGCTTGCGTCGTTTCCACAACCAGCTGGAGCACAGCAGGTTGACTCACTGCAACCGGCGGGAGCACAACAGCTCGCGTCGTTGTCACAACCCGCTG
>JAQWLN010000263.1 GCA_029247265.1 Fuerstiella sp. | reverse complement strand
GAGCGTGCATCGCTGCATGCGGAACCGCGGTGGGCATGTAGCAGAAAAAGGGCGTTTTTGATTCTGCGTTATTTCGAATGAAGTCCAGTGCCTGGCCGATGACAAGGTCGTGGATGAATGTGCCAGGCTCCAGGGGAATCTCTTCTCCATTGCTGACGGCACTGGTGGGATAGTAAGTGTGAGCAATCGTTTGACTCTTCCAACCATAGAATTCGTCGAACCCGTGCGTCAGCGGATTCGGGTTTCCCGCGACGTTCGTGTGTCCCAGACCCCACTTACCAAAAGCACCTGTGGCATATCCGGCGGCTTTGAAGACTTCCGGAAGAACGATCATTTCAGGATCAAGGTCAGCCCCGACTTCGCCGCTCAGATTGCCGCGCAGATGACAGTGTCCGGAATGCTGGCCCGTCATCAGGACGGCTCGCGACGGGCTGCATACGGTGTTGCCCGAATAGTGTTCGGTGAATCGTAAACCTTCGCTGGACAGGCGGTCGATGTTTGGTGTCTCCAGTTTGGTCTGTCCATAGCAGGACAGGTCGCCGTATCCCAGGTCGTCAGCCAGGATGTAAATGACGTTCGGTTTGTCCGCAGCGAAACTCAGGCTGTTGATCAGCCCTATGGTTGCGATGGCGGAAAGTATTCGTTTGATCATGAGATCGTCATTTTCTCTTACGAGGTTCATTGAGACTGGGTAGGGCGTCTGATGTCGGTCGATCGTGCTGACGCAACGCATATTCTTCTCTGCCGTCGTCGAAACCGCAACTGGCTCAGGCAGCTGCGGTCGGATGTCGTTCGGAGTTTTCTGCACTGGATGTCGCAGAGGCAGTGGACAATCAGCGAGACGCACACTCGACTTTCTCTGTTGTCTTCCGTCTGGAAACCATCACAATCGAAACAGGTTGATTCAGGGAGCCACGAAATACGACCAATGTTGTTTCTATCGACATCGGTTGTCGGTACACTATGACCTGCCCGCCCCACCTTTTTTCTTCCCTCCGTCATCGTGCCATGCTCCGTCATCGTGCCATGCTCCGTCGCTTCATAAATGCGTTCGTCCTGATCGTGACATCCTGTTCGCTGGTGTGTGCTCAGGAACCAGCATCTCCTGAACAGCTTGAGTTTTTTGAGGCGCGCGTTCGTCCGTTGCTCCATTCTCGGTGCGTCAAGTGCCACGGAGAAAACGAACAGAAGGGTGGCCTGCGGCTGGATTCTCTGGAGAGTCTGTTGAAGGGTGGAGAATCCGGACCGGCGGCGGTGACTGGTCAACCGACAAAGAGTCTGCTGCTGGAAGCTGTTCGCTATGAGTCCTTTGAGATGCCGCCCGACAAACCACTGTCTGATCAGGAAGTTGCTGATCTTGAATCGTGGATAGAAAACGGTGCGGCATGGCCGCAGCTGAACGGGAAGTCCGTGCGACTGCAGGGCGCGGCGTTTACAAATGAAGAGCTGGGCTTCTGGAGCTTGCAGCCTTTGACACATCCGAACCCACCTACACAAACCGGGGGCTGGGGCCGAAACGAAATCGACCTGTTTGTTGCAGAGAATTTAAAGGCCGCCGACATTGAACCTGCTCCGGCAGCGGCCGACGATGTCCTGATTCGTCGGCTGTACTTTGATCTGCTCGGCGTGCCCCCGTCGCCTGAAGATATTTCAGAGTTCCAATCTCAGGAAACCAATGACCGCTGGTCAAAGCTGGTCAATAGACTGCTGGCGGATTCGCGATACGGCGAACACTGGGCCAGGTACTGGCTGGACGTGATTCGATATGCTGAATCAGACGGCTTTCGAGTTGACTTCTACCGTCCTGAAGCCTGGAGATTCCGCGACTACGTTGTGAATGCATTCAACGACGACAAGCCGTACGACCGATTTATTGTCGAGCAGCTGGCGGGTGACGAAGTGGCTCCTGGCAAAGCGGAAGCTCTGGTGGCCACGGGGTTCCTCCGAACTTTCCTGTACGAATACAACCAGCGAGACGCTCGTACGCAGTGGCAGGATATTCTGAATCAGGTGACTGACATCACGGGCGAAGTGTTTCTGGGGTTGGGCATCGGTTGTGCCCGCTGTCATGACCACAAGTTTGATCCGATTCTGCAGGAAGACTACTACCGACTGCAGGCGTGCTTCGGCACGATGGTCCCCCGAGACGACATTCCGGCCGCAGATGCAACGGAACGCCGGCAATACCGTCAGCAGTACGATGCGTGGTTGTCGAAGGGGGTGGAACACCGCAAAGAATTGAAACGCATTCAGGCACCATATCTGATGAAAGCGGCGAAGGCCGCCACTCAGAAGTTTCCGGAAGATATCCAGGTGATCATGGCCAAGTCGTCCACTGATCGCACGCCACTGGAATTGCAGCTGGCGGATCTGGTCAATCGTCAGATTTTGTATGACGAGTCGAAAGGAAAAACTTCGGACGCAGATGAGAAACGCATTGCCGAACTGAAAAAACAGATTCTTGAAGCAGCGGGCCGGGAGCCGGTCGGTCTGCCAGCCGCGATTACCGTAGCGGATCTTGGAGCGACGCCGCAGGTGATTCACCTGGGAGCCGATCCCAGTCGCAAGGCGGTCGTGGCCGGCGGTGTTTCGATCATTGATGCGGCGCCTTTCTCATTGCAGCCGTCCGAGAATTCCACCGGTCAGCGAACGGCGCTGGCGAGGTGGATCGCCAGCCCGAAAAATCCGCTGACTGCGCGTGTCATCGTCAATCGAATCTGGCAGCATCACTTCGGGACGGGGCTTGTGGAAACGGCCAGCGATTTTGGGACTCTTGGTGGGCGTCCAAGTCACCCGGAACTGCTCGACTGGCTGGCGTCGGAATTCATCGCCCATGGCTGGAGCATCAAATGGCTGCATCGCCAGATCCTGTGCTCGGCCACGTGGCAGATGTCGGCCTTTCATCCGGGTGCGGCGAAGGCGCAATCCGCAGATCCCGGCAATCGGCTGCGCTGGCGATTTGACATTCGTCGACTGAGTGCAGAACAGATTCGCGATGCCATGCTGACATCGTCGGGTGAATTGAGGTCAGAGCAGGGTGGTCCGTCGGTCGAACACAACAGTCTGCGTCGTTCGCTGTATCTGAAAGCGAAACGCAATACCCCTGAGGCTCTGCTGCGGTCACTGGATGGCGTGGACGGACTAAACAGTATTCCCAAACGCAGCACCACAACCACGCCAACTCAGGCACTGAATCTGATGAACGGCGATTGGGTGCGCGAACGTGCGGCTGCGATGGCACGTCGAGTTCTTGATCAATCCGTCGCGACGGATCCGTCCGGTATCGTGGACGGGGCATTTCGCACAGCATTGGGGCGTGGCGCTGCAGTGCACGAGGTGCCGGTGGCCCTGCAGCTGTTCAATAACGCCTTTCGTGCGCCGGATATCAGCGCTGTGGCCGCTGAGTGGTTCGCACCGCTATCTGAGTCAACAGGCAATGCCGTGTCGATTGACGCAGACCATCATCCGCCTCTGGCGACAACAGAGGAACAACTGGTCGTGACGGCTCCATTTACGTTTGTGGGCCTGATGAAGCTGAATTCATTGTACTCGGATGCCACGGTGCGAACCATGATTTCGCAATGGGACAGCAACAATAAGAATCGCGGCTGGAGCATCGGCGTCACCAGCGAAAAATCGGCCTACCAGCCTCGTAATTTTATACTGCAGGTCGTCGGCGACGCGGGGTACGAAGTGGTCGCGTCCGGACTGCGGCCCGAACTTGGTAAACCGTATCTTGTCGCTGTCACCGTTGAACAGGGTGAGAACAAAAAAGGCATCGCCAAGTTTTTTCTGCAACCGCTCGATACAACGGTGGGAAAGCTGGAAACAGCAGAAGTGACCTTCAAATCGGCCGCTGGAATTTCCGGTAAGGTTCCCGTCGTGCTGGGCGGCCGACACAAACAGTCGCGTCACAGATGGGATGGCAAGCTGGACCAGTTTGCATTGTTTTCCAAAGTACTGAATGCGGAGATCATCGAATCAGTTTTCGCCGACCAGCTGGGATCCACTACAGTCAAGCTGCATGCACCGGTCGCTGCATGGGATTTTGACAACGAAAATAATCCCGTTGCCGACGCCTCGCCGCACGGTCATGATTTGAATGTTAAAGCTGCCCTGCCGATCAGCCCGCTGGAAAAGGCCATGGCGGAACTCTGCCACGTGCTGCTGAATTCCAACGAATTTGTATACATCGACTGACATCACCGAAGGCTGGTCTCGGCCTGCCAATCATTCACATGACAAATTATCAATCACGGCGTGAAATGCTGACCTCCGCTGGTATGGGCTTTGGTGCCCTGCCACTGGCAGCGATGCTGGCCGACAACAGCCAAGCGGATATTAATCCGAATGCTGCGAAGGTCCACCATCGTCAGACGAAGGCGAAGAGTGTCATCTTTCTGTTTATGGAAGGGGGCCCCAGTCATATCGATTTGTTCGATCCCAAGCCGCTTCTGAAAAAACTGGCTGGGCAGTCCATACCGGATTCGTTCGAAAAACCTGTAACGGCGATGGGGGAAGTGAATTCGCCTCTGCTGCAGGATCGACGCAAATGGGCTCAGCACGGAGACAGCGGGCTGTGGATATCTGACTGGCTGCCGCATACTGCCACCTGTGCTGATGACCTGGCCGTGATTCGTTCGTGCTGGAGCAGTGGCATCAACCATGCGGGTGGCGTGTGTTCCATGAACACGGGTTCGCCGATCGCCGGGCGTCCTTCGCTGGGGGCGTGGGTGAACTATGGTCTGGGCAGCGAAAACGAAAACCTGCCCGCCTTTGTCGTGATGCAGGATACAAATTCGCAAGTCGTGAATGGCGCTCGCAACTGGGGCACTGGCTTTATGCCGGCGATATATCAGGGCACGCGATTCAACACGACCGGCAATCCGATATCAAATCTGTCTCGGCCGAAGAACGAAGATGAGGCGGTGCAGAAGCGAAAGCTGAATGTGCTGGATTATCTGAATCGTCGCCATGCGGCCGACAGGCCTCAGCAGTCGGAACTGGAAGCGCGAATTGCCGGCTATGAACTGGCGTTTCGCATGCAGACATCGGCACCGGAAGCGGTCGATTTGTCGCGCGAAACCGCGGAAACTCAGTCACTGTATGGCATGGATGAAAAGGTGACGGCCACGTTCGGTCGCCAGTGTCTGCTGGCTCGCCGACTGGTCGAACGAGGCATCCGCTTCGTGCAGTTGTATCACGGCGCCGGCAGCAAGTGGGATTCACATGCCGCGATCGAAAAAAATCATACGTCACTGTGTAAACAGACCGATCAGTGTGTGGCCGGTCTGCTGAAGGACTTAAAGCAGCGCGGCCTGCTGGATTCGACGCTGGTGGTGTGGGGCGGCGAATTTGGCCGCACACCAATGAGCGAAAAAGGCGACGGCCGTGATCACAATCCGACGGGCTTCACGATGTGGATGGCCGGTGGTGGAGTCAAAGGCGGTCGCACGATTGGTACAACGGATGAGCTGGGTCTTCACGCTGTGGAGGATCGGCTGCACGTTCACGATTTGCACTCGACGATTCTGTGGCTGATGGGCCTGAATCATCGGGAAGTCGTGTACTATGACAAAGGTCGCCCGGAACGAATCGACCAGAACGAAGGTCATCCGTACAAGGGCATCGTCGGATAAGAGAGTCAGGAGATAATCAGAGCTTTCAGCGCACCTTGTCAGGTCATCGCGTGTGTCGAAGTGACTTCGATCGGTGTGGCAGGAAACAACTGAAGAACCTCCGCAGGGCAACTCCCAAACAGACACGGCTGGAACGTTGTCTCGCCCGGTTTTCACGTTGGTTGCAGCAACCTATTTGCGACTCCCGGCGGGGAGGTTGTCGTGCGCGTACATCGTCATCAGTGCGCGCAGATGGCGGGAATGGAATTCTGGCTGATACTTTCGGGATCGCTTTGTTGATGCTCGTATCGAATGAACGCGTCAAGATTACGATCGTATCGATTCAGGCCTTTGTCACAGCCAACCCATAGGTTGCCGTCTCGGTCTTCCAGAAGTGACTTCACATTGTTGTCGCTCAGACTGTAGACGTCTTCCGGGTCGTTCTGGTAAACGGTGATCGAAGCGCCGTCATAGCGGTTCAATCCGTCTGTCGTGGCGAACCCACATGAATCCGATCCGGTCTTCAACGATGGCTACGACCGTGTTTTCCGAAAGACCATCATCCTGGTTGAGATGAATAAAACTGAGATTCGCGGTGTCAGTTTCGGCTGCCGCGCCAATCACCATCGGAAAGAATGTGGCGACGCCCAGAAGGGCGGACAGGATTACTGTGCGAGGAGTGCGTGTTGCGGTTCTCATGACCGTGTTCCCGAAGTCCGCTGATCCTTAGGTGATCGGCGACGTCCTTACTGCAAGCACGGACTCCAGGTTTCATTCCATCTTGTTTTCGGTCGTCGAGAGCAGTCAATCGGCGTCGGAATTTGTGCGACTGCGTATGCATTCAATCATCACCAGTCTCAGAGAGTGGCCGGCAACATGAGACCACCGCGTGCGCTGTCCGCCTGAATCGGCGTGCGATGGCCGAATTGTGTGAGGAATGGTGATACGTGTCAATTGCCGAAGCGAGCCGCAGTATAATTTCCAGGTGCCGAAGTTTCAGATTGTCACGATGATTTGACAGGTCATCATCAACTGGTGATCCAGTCCCGACCGCTCAAGTTATCGCCGAGAGTGACAAGTGTGATCAGGTCTCGAAGTCCGAACGATTCGTTCTGCATCCTGCCGACGATCGAATTTCTTCTGCTTTCACAGCAACTGCCTGATGTTTTCGAGGAACAATTCGTCATTCCGCCGAACGTCTTAATCGGCGTCGAAACCGCCAGCCCGAATCCGCTTTGTGATATCGTGGTTCATGTTCTGGCCTACGGAAACTCGGGACAGGCGTAAAACCAGGACCGACTGCGGCCATTATTACCGGAACTTTTTTCCGAAAACGTGCAAATTTCGCAGTTAATGATCCGTCAGACATGGCGCTGTGATCACTGAGGGTGTTTGTTATCATGTAGTTCCTCCATTGTCCTGCCCGCGAGTACAGCCGCGAGCTTCCTGCCTTCAAGGACCCGGAAATGCTGACTCTTGCCGGTCAACGCCAACGTGGTAAGTCGTTCTGTGACGGAATTTCCCGTCGCAACTTTCTGCAGATTGGAACCCTGGGCGGTGCGGGTTTGTCTTTGCCCGGGTTGCTCAAAGCAGACGCGGCGGCTGGCAACGGCGGTTCGCAGAAGTCGGTCATCATGATCTATCTGGTCGGTGGCCCGCCGCATCAGGATATGTTTGACCTCAAGCCGGACGCTCCGAAGGAAATTGCCGGACCATGGAAGCCGATCGAGACGAACGTGCCGGGTATGGAGATCTGTGAAGCGTTTCCGATGCTGGCGAAAATCGCTGACAAGCTGGTGACGATTCGGTCCATCGTGGGGTCGCAGGCTGGTCACGACGCAATCCAGGTTTTCAACGGACATGATCCGAAAAAACCAAAGCCGAATGGTGGCTGGCCCCAGTTCGGTTCAGCCGTGGCCAAAGTTGCGGGATCATCTCATGCGGCTGCTCCGCCGTTCGTAAGCCTGTGTTACCCGTGCACTCACGGACCGTACAACGAACCGGGTTCGGGTTTTCTGGGTTCGTCGTACTCGCCGTTCCGTCCGATGGGACCAACAAAAGACGACATGATCCTGAATGGCGTGACCGTCGAACGTATCGGCGATCGACAGGCACTGCTGAAGAGCGTTGATGGATTCCGTCGCGATGCCGACGCCAGTCTCACGATGCGCGGGATCGACACATTCACCGAACAGGCGATGGGACTTCTGACGTCATCAAAACTGGCGGACGCCCTAGACCTGTCGAAGGAAGATCCACAGATCGTGGAACGCTACGGAACCGGCGATCCGACAAAGTTCATGGACGGAAACGGAGCTCCTCGTGTTCCGCAAAGCCTGCTTGTCGCGCGGCGGCTTATTGAAGCGGGCGCCCGTGTTGTCACTCTGAACTATTCGAAGTGGGACTGGCATGGCGGCAGCTACAACACCATTTTCAATCGCGAAGCCGAGGACTTTCCGGTGTTCGATCAATGCGTCAGTGCACTGGTCGAGGATCTGCACGACCGAGGACTGGACAAGGACTGCACCGTGGTTGTGTGGGGTGAATTCGGTCGGACTCCGATCATCAGCAAGCAGGTTGGAAGAGACCACTGGCCAAGAGTCAACTGCGCTCTGATGGCCGGCGGCGGAATGCGGACTGGTCAGGTGATCGGTGCGACGGACCGTCTGGGCGGCGAAGCTGTGTCACGTCCTGTGACATTTTCTGAGGTGTACTCGACGCTGTATCACAACCTGGGCATCGATACGAAATCGACAACCATCAGTGACTTGGCCGGACGACCGCAATACCTGCTGGAAGAAGACGCGGAACCGATGCGTGAGCTTGTTTGAAGCGCACCGGTGCGGAGTTTCGTCTTCCTGAGACCTGCCGCTTTCTCGCTTGCTAATTCGCTCGCTCTGTGGCTTTGATGAGCGGTGGTTGCTCTTTAGCCTTCCACTTCTTGATTTCCCGTTGCAGCGTCTGGACCGCTTTGTTCAGTTGGCGGTCCACTCCGTTGGGGATTTCAGCCGGTCGTGGCCAGACAATGATGTGCGGCACAGCGCCGTTCAGTTCCATGTCCTGTCCTGTCGACTTCACAAACCACCCTCGGAACGGCAGCCGAATTGTTCCGACATCCATCACGGATCGAGCCCCCGTGCTGATCACGCCTCCTGCTGTCGGCGTTCCGATCAGTTTGCCGCGTCTCAGATTCTTGATCGCATGGCTGAAGATTTCTGCGTTGCTGTAGCTGTTCTGGTTGCACATCACGACGATCGGCTTGTGCCACGTCGCATAGACCATGCGACTTTGCGGATATCCCGGTCCGCCGCCTCGCGGAACAGTAATGGCGTGTTGCGGCTGGGTCAGAGCCGTCAGCAGATGGTCGGTGGTTGAGCCACCACCATTGTCACGAACGTCGATGATCAGGCCGTCTTTACCATAGCCGATGTCATACAACTCTCGTTCGAAGTCAAGGAAACTGGACCAGTTCATGCCCTGAATGTGCAGATACCCAATGTTGTTCGCCTTCTTCGTCGCAAGCTTGCGGTTGTGATCCTGCCACTGCTGATACAGAAGTGACCGAACTCGGCCGTAGCTGGTCGGCCTGAGCATGACTTCGCGTTTTTTACCTTTCCTGCCGACGGCCCGGACCATCAGCTGTACGTTGCGGTCCATGCGTCCGTTCAGAACTGTTGTTAGGTCAATCGCGGGATCTACGGCCGTCCCGTCGATACTGAGAATCACTTCACCGGGGTGGATGAGGCTGGATTCATCGGTCGCAGGTCCTTCGGGGACAACGTCGTTGACCTTCAGACCTGGCCCTTTGAATTGGCGATCAAATCGCACTCCCAGATGCGCGGTTGCGGGCCGCCATTCGTCGCCACCTTCAACATGAGGCACCAGTCCTGATCTTGGATAGAAGCCCAGATGCGACCCGTTCAATTCGCCCAGCATCAGCTGCACAACAGTCGCGAGTGCCGCTGTGTTTCCGGCGGACGTCGCCGCGTCAACATACTTGCGGCGAATTTGATCCCAATTGTGATTCCCGTAATTATTGTCGTACCACCAATCACGCATGATGCGCCACGCCGTTTCGAAACCGGCGCGATGGCGAGCCGAACGACTGAGTTCCTGTGGAGCAGAAAATGTGTACTTCGTTCCTGCGCCGGTCAGCGGCTGTACGCCCGGCACATTACCGGTCAGCCACAGCATTCTGTCCGGTTTCCGCAGCCAGCCTTCAATTCGTCCCGTGTCGGTAGTGATTTTCTGCGGAGTCAGTTTGTCCGGGAACTCGACGGAGTACGTGCCGCCGTCACCTTTGACCGTGCCCGAGAATATCAGTTTTTTGCCATCCGGTGTCCAGCCGAGAATACGCTCGGTTGAGTTCGGGACCGAAAGTTTCCTGAGGCGATGATGAATGTCCGGGAAGTCGATTTTCACTTCAGGGAGTTTCTTTTCGGCCTTCTTTTTCGGACTCTGGTCTTCTTCCGTTTCCGAGTCGTCTTCATCCTTCGATTCGTCTTTGTCTGCTGCCTCCGGTGTTTTCGCGTCCTCTGTTTTTGCCGCAGCTTTGTGCTTTTCGTTTGATGATTTCGGCTCAGGATTCTTCTTTCGCGATTTTTCAAATGCTTCCAGCGTCTTCTTCACCTTGCGATCACGCGATCCCGCGTCATCATCTTCTTCTGTCAGCCAGACGTAATAGATGTCGATTTCGTCGTCTGTGCGTCGGCCGGTAAATGCAATCAGCTTTCCATCGGCTGACCAGCGAGGCCCGGATTCGTCGTCAGGGTGTCGCGAAATGTTGACAGGGGCCGACGATTGATCGGTCGGCATGATCCAGATATCTGTGTTGAAGTTGTCGTCTGTTCTTGCATAGACGATCCACTTACCATCGGGTGAAAAGTCATAGTCGGGAGCGGAGAACGACTCGACCAGTCTGTCAGTGTCACCGGATTCAATATTTCTTACCCACAAATCGCCCTGCCCACGAATGTAAGCAAGGTGATTCCCGTCCGGACTCAGACGCAGATTCGATTCCAACGCATCATCTTCAGTAATTCGTGTTGAGGTGAATTCATCGTTCTGCCACCAGTACTTCGAAGTGTCCGCTCGCTCGATTTTCCAGATGTCGGGCTCACCGTTTTTCCAGCTGACGCAGGCGATCGCGGCGTCATCACTGATAAAGAGGGGGTTCGATTCAAATTCCGCCGTCGTTGTGACCTGCACGGGCTCCCGCAGTTCAGTCTCCATGACCCACAGGTCGCCGCCGGAGATAAAGGCAATTTCCAGCCCGTCTTTGCTGAACGTGGCGTCGGTGGCGGTCTTCAGCGTTCTACGATGAAGATCGTCGTCCTGATCTTCCTGAGACACCGTGATTTCAATGCGTTTGGGCTGTGCCTTTTTTCCGACACGCAGTCGGTACAGGTCAAACAGATGCGAGAACACGATCGTTCGTCCGTCAGCGGAAATCGTCGGGCTGACAACAAGGTCATCTTCAAAGTGAGTTATCTGTCGCGACTCCTTAGTCGTCAGGCTGTACTCCCGGAGATTCCTGGCACCGTTTTCTGCCTGCTGTGATCCGCAATAATAGAAACCGTTGCCGTCAGGTTTCCATTTGGGTGAAAAACAACCGGTGGGCATATTTAGAACTTCAGTGAAGCTGTTCTGTTTCAGATCGAAAAGCCAGACCTGTGCGGATCGAGCTCCCTGATAACCTTTACGCCACCAGCGTTCTCCTTCACGCACAAACAGCAACTGCGAACCATCGGGACTGATTTGTCCAGCGCTGCCATAACCGTTGAACAGCATCTGCTCAGAAGAACGCTTATCGGATGCGATTTTCAGAAACCGTTTCGAATTGCGCCAAAAGTGGTCGCGGTCGCCCTGTACGAGCAACTGTTTCCCGTCGGGATACCAGTCCTGCAGAGAGAAACCTTCAGTATGCCAGGTCAGCTGTTGCGGTTCAGAAACACCGTTAGTCAGCGTATACACCTGGCGGCTTCCTGTTCGATTGCTGATGAATGCAATCTGAGTGCCGTCTGGTGAGTAGTGCGGTTCGGCGTCAGAAGCGGAGTGAGACGTGACACGCTGAGCTTCGCCACCGGAGGTCGCGACCCGCCAGATGTCTCCTCGATAAACGAATAACAGCGTTTTTCCGTCCGGCGAAAGGTTGGGATCGGTGACCAGCTGCACGCGATCAGCGCTCAGGACAGTGGTCGCAGACAGCCAGAAACTCAGCACCAGAAAACGAATTTGCATATCGAGGTTCCCGACCGTAATCTTCCGTCAGCATTTACCTGACACAACGAACAAGCCTGCCATCCTAAAGGTACCGGACCGGCTATTGCGACGACGAAGTTTCGCAATACTGCTAAAGTGTCATAGATGTGATTACTCTGGTACGAATCTGCCAAACGTGGCGAGGACGTTATGCCTGTAAGTGGCATGTCTCAGAGCTATCGACCGGGATTCCTGCACTGCGGATGTTTCGGTCCGATCGGAAAATGATGGGCCTTTATTTCGTGTGACTCAGCGACTATTCAATTTGCCATGATTTCGATCAACAAAAGCTTCACCCCGACGCGTTTCGGCGACAACGTGCCGAAGTTTATTCCCGGGCAGCTGGTCTGCCATCGACGTTATGGATATCGCGGAGTGGTCGTCGCCTGCGACGCTCACTGCAAAGCGGATCCGGAATGGTACATGTCAAACAAGACGCAGCCGGACCGTGATCAGTCGTGGTACCACGTGCTCGTCCACAACAGCACGGTGGTCACTTACGCCGCAGAGTCCAGTCTGCGCCCCGATGATTCCAACGAACCTGTTCACCACGCCCTGATCGAACGTTTCTTTTCAGCGTTCGTCGACGGGCACTTCATTCGTAATGATGAACCGTGGCCACAGCAATAATCTGGTGTGGCATTCGTGCGTGGTTAAGAACGGCAGAATTGGATTCGTTCTTTGGACACCGCCGCCGCCGCCGGAATGTGCGAGCGGGCCACCGAGTCGTGACTGTTGACAGGTCGAGTCGGCCCTGATTTTTCGATTTCCTAGGCAAGGATGACGACAGGGTTCACTGATTCTGAATCGCTGTCTGCATCAGCGTCTGCGTCTTCCGGTTTCTCTGCCTGCCAGGCGTTCATTCGCAGTGTTACCTGGTTGCCCTTTTCGTTGTAGCTGACTTCATCCAGAAAGGCATGCATCAACGTGAGGCCACGTCCCGAAGACCGCAGCAGGTTCTCAGGACAGTGAGGGTCTGGCAATTTGGTAATGTCAAACCCCGGGCCTTCGTCACGAATGATGAAGAGGGCGGATTCTGAGTCCAGTTTAGCGTCGATGGTGACGCGACGATCTGCGTACGGTGCCGTTCTTGACCTCTCATTGATCAGATCGCCGTAGGCGTTGTCGTCGCGTTCTCGCAGCTTCGAACTGACTTCCAGGTTGCCGTGAATAATCGCGTTACTGAGAGCTTCCTCAAGCGCGACTCCAAGGTGCATGGCCTGTGATCCCTTGAACAGTTTCATTGCATCCATTTGCTTTTGCAGTATGGCAATGGTTGGACTGATGCGGTGACGTTGGTTGGGGATTTCCAGAGTCATCGTCTGCTTTACAACGGAACTCAGGAATTCGTTTTTCTGTCTTTGACGGGCGGTGGTGCTCAGGACGGTCTCTACCACGGCTCCCAACTCATCCTGCAGATGGCATTTGGGAACATAACCGCAGGCGCCGGCCTGCAAAGCACGCATAGCGGTGGCTTCGCTGCCGAACCCCGTGATGACAATTGTCGGCACGTCGACGTGTGATTCCTGGATTTCGTGGACCAGTTCCAGGCCATTCATTTCGGGCATGTTCAGGTCGGTGATGACCAGATCGAAATCTCCGGCTTCCAAAGACTTCAATGCCTCTTTCCCGTCACTGGCACTCGTGACGTGATACGCGGGTGACTTCTCCAGAATGGACGAAGTGAGGCGTCGATCAAACGCTGAATCATCAACAACAAGAAGCTTTGACATGTCCATCACCAATCTTATGGATTCCTGGGAATGATGAGCCTCAGCATCGGGCTGAAACAGCATCACGCTCATCATGGCGACAGAGGAGATATACAAACACAACCCAGTCGCACCTGACTGAACGCTAGTGCGACCTGCGGGGACGGCTATCGATTAGTTGAAAAGAATTTGTTGCAGTGCCGTTTCAATTACCTCACAGTCGGACAGTTCCGACGTTTCGGACTATTCGGCATTGGGAAATTCGCATTCACCCCTACCTACGTGTGGGGAAATCACTACCTGTTGTTGCATTCAGTGGGTAGTGGTGGGGGTGGTGATTGCGCCCGTTATTGATGTATTCGAGCAATCCTGGCTGCCGTTTTACGGCATTGTGCTGTTGCCCGCACCTGTCGATTTTCGATGTGCAGGAATTAGGCCGTTCGATTCCAGTTGCGTCATATAGTTTGGAGGATGACGACGGTGAAGCAAGTTCACCTGGTGACGTGTAATCTGCCTCTAATGTAAACCTATCAGGAGCTATTGTGGCCATGAATACAAACCATCTCTTGCCGGACAATGGAAGCACTGCTGGTCCGTCTTTGGCAAGTCGCATTGATGTTGAGCATATGCTGCAGGGAGTGGGCAATGATTCCGAGTTGGCCGCTGAGCTGATTGATATGTTTCAGGAAGATCTGCCCTCAATGCTTGAGAATCTTCAGGCTGCCATCACGGGAGAGGACCTGGAAGTCGTTAACCGTCTCGCTCATTCGCTGAAAACGCCGCTCGGTCTGTTTGGTGCATCTGACGCTCGCGATCAGTCACACAAACTTGAGTTGGCCGCTGACCAGACAGGAGCCACCAGCTTCCCGGACATCGAGGACCTGTTCAGCAGTCTGCGTACAGAAATCACGGAAGTGTCACGAGAGTTGCAACACGTACAGCTTGCGAAGTCGTAGCGTCAATCCTGCACAGTTGAGCAACACTGCAGCGGGAATTGCCAGGAACGCATTTCAGATCCGTTTCCGCCTTCGTTCCTTCTGTGTGCGCCGGGGCTTTTTGTCTTTTGGCGGAGCGTCTTCACGAGACTTTCTGATCGAACGAATAAGTCCGATGATCCCGCCGGACAGTGCTTCGGCGTCCCTGGGCCTGCCGGGGGCTGTAGCCGTTCCCAGCAACTGCATCATGGCGCCGGTCACGTCCGGGGCTTGTTGCGTGTGCTGTTCCGGAGCAAGGCGTTTCGACAGTTCGTCCAGAATTGCCGGCTTGATCAGTTCCGGTTCGGATACTGTGCCTTTGACCTGCAGGTTAAAGGGTGCAAACGTGACTTTTGAGATCAACGCTGTCAACGGATTGCTGGGTGCAACCAGCGGCAACTGAACTTGAAGAGCAAGGTCGAGCGTTTCGTCCAGGCCCACCATGCCGGCCGATTCAATTCGCATTCCGTTCACGATTTCCGGCAACAGAAATGCCAGGCCACGGTGATGTATTCCGAGCGAATCGACTTCGAAGCGAACGCGTGAATCCTGAGCGATCTCAAGGCGATCCGGAAACGTCTGACCGGCCGTCTGTCCCACCATCTGGCTGATCTGTGTAACCCAGTCCTGCTTGAGTCTGGCCGTCACTGTGTGGAAGACTGCCTCACCCTCTATCGAAAACTGCGATGTGCCTTCAGCATCCAATTGAACACGGGTGTGATCCAGCAGCACGGAGACTTCTCCTGCCAGTGCCGTGGACTGTGAGAGGACGGGGGCAATTAACGCAAGATTCTGCTCGGTGTGTGCTTCGGACAATGGTGCATGAGTGAATATCTTAATCGGTTCCAGCGACAACCAGCGGCCGTCCGGCTCATTTGTCAGCCCACCCGTTATGTCAAGGTTATCCAACTCCACGATGGGCAAAGTGCGCGAGGTAACGCTCAACTGGAACGCACCATCGACGACTTCGAATGCGACGTTACGGGCTGAGGGTTCCTGCGCTCCATCCGGGGGTTGCAATGCAAGATTCCCTTCTTCGTCCAGTTCTACCCGAAATTCAGGTTCAATGATTGTGATGGTCCCGAGGTCGCCGTTCCCTGTCAGCAGGCTGAGCAATGATTTCGAAGTTTGGAGCTTCCTGATCGTGCCATAAACCTGGTCGGCATCGTCTGACACCGTGACTTGCTCAAACGAAACAGGCGTAAGCCAGCCACCGGCACCAGCAGTCGATGATGCCGTCAGCCCGTGCCTGGTAAATGCCTTGTTCAGCACTGTGTCACGGTAAGTCGAATGCATGACGACCGTTGGTAGAATCGCCGTTCCGGAGAACAGCATGCCGCCGAGCACTGACGTCGCAACGACTGCCCGCCGCCATTTGGGTTCCTGCGATTTCATCATTTCCGGATTTACTTCGTCGATTTCAGCTTCCATGGTCTCTTTTACACCCGGGCGTTCTGTGCCCCGTGAATTCATTGGCTCTGCCGCATAATAGTCACACCATGTTCGCTGGACAGCGCGAAACCCTGGACATTGTATTTCGAACGATGAAACAAGTCACCATCGAAGTCCTCGCTGCATGCGATCGGCATGACATTTTAGACCGGAAGACACTGTGTTTCTGTCGTGCTGTGACAGCTTTGCGCCAGGTAAGTAGGCGGCCTTGTGGTATCTTCTGAGCCCCTCAGGTAGCATCTTTGCCGGTGGAACGAGTCATATACCTTTTCCGGTGCGGGGTCGACAGGGGTTGGCCGTCCGCTGCTCAGTTTCAGTCTATTGCCGACATTCGAACTTCCTGCTCACGTACCGCGAGGCTTCCGCTCATGAGACCTGCCGTTTTACTTGCTCCCGCTCTTCTTCTGTGTCTGGTCACTTCATCCGCACTGGCCGTTGACAAGAGCTCAGGCGGGGTTTCTTTTCGGCCAGCGAAGGACGGCCGACTCGAAATACGGATCGACGGGAAGGATTTTGCCGTGCTGAATCACGGCAAAGAATGGAATAAGCCCTTCCTGTTTCCTGTTCATGCGCCTAATGGAACGAACGTGTTGCGCGACATCGTGCCGACAAAGGCGGATGCCGGCTCCTCAAAAGAGGGCAAGGATCACTTTCATCACAAAGGGGTTTGGGTTTCTGTCGACTCCGTTAACGACGACAGGTTGAACTTCTGGAGCGAGGCATCACGAATCGAATGTGAAGGTGTTGAATACTCGTCCGGAAAGAACGGCGCCGGACAGTTGACCCTCAGCAATAACTGGATGGCAGGTGACAAACCTCTGCTGCGGGAAAAAACGACGGTCACGATTCATCGATCGCGTTTGCTGACATACCACATCACACTATCGGCCGTGGACAGGGATGTCACGATCTACGACACCAAGGAAGGTTTCTTCGCTGTTCGTCTGGCGCACACCATGCGAGAGATGGAAGGTGGCCACATTACGAATGCAGACGGACTTAAGGGCGAAAAGGACTGCTGGGGTAAACCGTCACCGTGGATCGACTACTACGGTGAAGTTGACGGAGCGACGGCCGGAGTCACTCTGATGGACCACCCCGGTAATTTCCGCGAGTCGCGCTACCATGTGCGCTCGTACGGGCTGTTTTCCATCAGTCCGTTCGGACCGAAGAAATACAGCAACGGAAAGGAAGCAGAATCGCCCGTCACAATTCGGCCTGGTAAGGAACCGTTTACTCTGGACTATGGTCTGTATATTCATGATGGAGACACGGAGGCCGCAAAGGTGGCTGATGTGTATCAGCAGTTCCTGAAGGTGACGGGCAGCTAGTGCTTCGTCAGGATTCAGAATTGGAGTTCCACGAATTGGCTTGATGAGCGAATCTTCTCTTAACTCAAGGAGGAGATTTCGATGTAAAAGAAGTATATCGTGCGGTTGTCTAAGAAGGAGCGTGAGACGTTGCTTGGTGTGAGCAAACGGCTGACAGGCTCTTCGCAGAAAGTCAGGCGAGCTCAGATTTTGTTGAAGTCAGATATTCGCGGACCGAACTGGACGGATGCTCGAATCGCCGAAGCGTATTCCTGTCGCGTACAAACCGAGGAGAATCTGCGGAAACGGTAAGTGACGGAAGGGTTTGAGATTGCCCTGAGCGGCAAGCCGCGTGAATCACCTCCCCGACAAAAATGTCTCAAAGGAAAACAGGAGGCGAAGGTGATTGCCAATGGGGCTCAGTAAGCCTCCGAAAGGATTTTCCAACTGGTCTCTTCGACTACTGGCGGATCGGGTTGTGGAACTGAAGTTGGTCGACTCAATCAGCCACGAGACCATTTGGCAGACGCTGAAAAAAACGGCATGACAAAGCGGAAGATCCAATACTGGGTAATTCCACCGGAAGCTGACGTGGAATTCATTGCGGCGATGGAAGACGTTCTGGACACGTATGAGCAGCCTTACGACAGCGATTATCCGGTGTTGTGCATGGATGAACAGCCCGTCCAGCTTCACAAGGAAGTTCGCCAACCGATTCCGGCAACCAGATGCCACGCGCGTCGCGTTGACTACGAATATGAACGTTGCGGCACCGCGTGCGTATTCATGTTTACTGAACCTCTTGTCGGATGGCGTCAGGTCAGCGTGCGTGATCAACGGACCAAAGTTGACTGGGCGGCCGAAATGGAAGCATTGATGAACACGCGTTACAGGAAAGCGAAGAAGGTCATTCTGGTCTGTGACAATCTGAACACTCACACCAGGGGAGCGTTCTACGAAACGTTTTCCGCAACAAAGGCTCGTGCGTTAGTGAAGCGGATCGAATTTCGATACATACCAAAGCACGGAAGCTGGTTGAATGTCGCAGAAAACGAACTCAGTTCTATGACACGTCAATGCATGACTGGTCGTCGCTTCGAATCCATTCGCCCGTTGCAGAAAGAGACAAAAGCGTGGTCGGAAGCGTCAAACAACAAACAGCGGGGCGTTGACTGGCAATTCAACGTTCAATCCGCACGCCGAAAACTCAAATCACGATACCCCAAAATTAAAAGCTGACAGAGCACTAGATGTCCTGTCGGTGACCATAGGAGTGTGTGCCACTGGCTCAGCCAGTGCCCATGGCTGGCGTTTTCCGGACTGCTGTTTTTGACCATTTTTTAGACACTGGTCGACAATAAATGCGCCATTTACATTTAATCACTGTGCTGCTGTGCGGCATGTTGTCCACGTCGGCCATCGCTGACCGTCCCAATATCGTCATCATTCTGTGTGATGACCTGGGCTACGGTGATCTGGGTGTTCATGGTCATCCTCATATTCAGACACCGAACATCGATCGCCTGGCGAATGAGGGGATCCGCTTCACCAATTTCTATTCCACTGCACCCGTATGTTCACCATCGCGCGTCGGACTGCTGACCGGCCGCAGTCCCAATCGAGCGGGCGTATATGACTGGATTCCGGAAGCGAAGCAGCCGCGGCCGGACGCGCGTGAACAGGTCCACATGCGGAAGGGCGAGATCACGATCGCCAAATTGCTGAAGCAGGCCGGCTACGCGACGTGCATGGCCGGCAAGTGGCACTGCAACGCGGCCTTCAACAGTCCGTTGCAGGCTCAACCGAACGATGCAGGTTTTGATCATTGGATGGCCACACAGAATAATGCGGCCCCGTCGCATGCCGATCCCGTTAACTATGTGCGCAACGGAGTACCCGTCGGGAAGATTGAAGGCTACAGCTGCCAGATAGCGGCTGATGAAGTCGTCACGTGGCTGACTACTCAAACCAAAGAACGGTCAGAACAGCCGTTCTTCATTTATCTTCCCTTTCACGAATCGCACGAACCTGTCGCTTCTCCCCCGGAACTTGTGGAGCAATACAAAAACGTCACATGGCATCCCGACCAGGCTCAGTATTACGCTAATGTCCACAACGTGGATCTGGCGGTCGGCAAGGTGGTGAAGGCGTTGCAGCAGCTTGGCGTGCGAGACAACACCTTAGTTGCGTTCACATCGGACAATGGACCGGAGACTCTGAATCGCTACCGCAGCGCCAACCGCAGCTGGGGTGTCACGGCTCACCTTCGAGGCATGAAGCTGCACACGCACGATGGGGGGGTTCACGTGGCCGGGATCGTCAACTGGCCAGACGGTATCAAACCAGGCCAGGTTGTTGACACTCCCGCATCGGCGCTTGATCTGCTGCCGACCGCGTGTTCCCTTGCCACTGCTTCGATTCCTGCAGAGCGGTCACTGGACGGTATGAATCTTGCGTCGTTCTTCGCCACGGGAAAGACAGTACCACGAACAAAACCTTTGGTCTGGGTCTACTACAACGGCATCAATAGCGCTCGAGTGGCCATGCGGCATGGCCAATGGAAAGTTCTGGCGCGGCTGAATGGTGGTCACTTTCCCCAACGTCAGAATCTCACACCAACCACTCTGGCAGAAGCCAAAGCGGCCACGCTTACTGACATCGAAATCTATGATATCGCTGCGGACCCCGGTGAACTGTCAAACCTGGCGGGACGCAACCTTGCTCAGCAGGCTGAACTTATCGCAAAGATTACGTCCGGTTATGAAGAACTGGTTAATGATTCTCCAGCGTGGACGCCTGTCAAATAGCCGCGGAAGCCTGCTAAGAGGATTGACGTTCTTAAAAAATGTAACTAATCAATATGAGCAACGATTCCTCGGGCACTTCAGCCTCGCAACCATGGCTTAAGGTGGCCGGCTCCCGGTTTTTCATGGATTGGCTGGCGGACGTCGGCGCAAGTCTGGGTTTTACAACTTATCAGACCGGAAAACTGTTTCTTGTCGGTCGAAAACCGGACGATTCGATCTCTGTGTTCGAGCGCACCTACGGACACTGCATGGGGATGTGGGCATCGCCCGATGCTTCAACCCTCTGGCTCAGTTCGCGTTTTCAAATCTGGAAGTTACAGCGCGCGCCCGCGGCCATCGTGCCGTACCGGGCCCCTGACTCTCCTGACCCGGATCCGTCAAACCCGCAACAGGCGGTGCCGCAGTGGTCGGGACGAGGATACGACTTTGCCTACATTCCGCGAGTCGGCTACACCACCGGGCACGTAGATGTGCATGACGTGGCGATTGATGCGGATGGACGTCTGCTGTTTGTGAATACAATGTTCGGCTGTCTGGCGACTCTTAGTGACCATGCCAATTTTCAGCCGCTCTGGCAACCTCCGTTTCTTAGTCGACTGGTGCCCGAAGATCGGTGTCACCTGAATGGACTGGCGATGAAAGACGGCCGTCCGGCATTTGTCTCCGTGGTGTCACAGTCAGACGTCGCAGATGGATGGCGCGACAAGCGTCGTGATGGTGGTGCCGTGATTGACATCGCCTCCGGCGAAGCCGTTGTGACAGGACTTTCGATGCCCCATTCGCCGCGATGGCACAACGGCAGGTTGTGGGTGCTGAATTCCGGGACCGGTGAATTTGGCACGGTTGATGCGGACAGCGGTACGTTTCAGCCGATCGGTTTTTGTCCGGGCTACATGCGAGGACTTGCATTCATTGACAATTATGCGGTGGTCACTCTGTCGAAACCGCGACACGACAGTTTCCACGGTCTGGAACTGGATGAACGGCTCGGCAAGGCCGGCGCTGAGCCTCAATGCGGTTTGCAGGTGATTGACCTGAACACCGGTACAGTATCGCACTGGCTGCGCGTGGAAGGCACGCTGGTGACCGAACTGTACGATTCCGTTGTTTTACCAGGCGTGCGCCAGCCGATGGCGGTCGGATTCAAGACCAACGAAATTGAACGTCTGATGCTGGTGGATGAGGCAGGGCAGTTGTGATCTGTTGACGTCGCCAGCACAACTTCATGCACGTTCGGCAGACAGGGGGCATTCAGTTTGGGTGGCCAGTCGAAATCCTTTGTCGCCTGACCGTGCACGATCGAATCACCTGACGCAGCACGTGGGCCTGCGTTGCGAAAAAGATACGCAGAATAGGCTGTCCCGCTGATGACGATTGACGTGAGTAACAGTGTTTTCATGTTTGGCACCCGCTTCGTGAGTGATTTGGCTGAACCTGTAACTGTAGCTCGGAGAATGCTCAGAGGGTGTGACGAAGTCTCCTGTTCAGCGGCCGAATGATCAGGTTGATGCAGGCGACTGGTCATCATGATGGACCGTTCTGCAGTGCACGGTCATTCGACAGGACGCTGAGGACGCCTTATGCTCAGGCCGCAGACGGTGCGTGCTCAATGATTTTGCCTTCTGTTCGCAGAACCGGGCAGCTGCGGTATAGATTAGTTTCGGATTGGATGGAATGCAGTATTCGCTGAACATTGTGCTTGCCGTATTGCCGCTGGTTGCGGCTCAGCCATTCGCGTCGGCTCAGTCACTGTCGTCGAAACTAAGGTCGGAACCCCCCATTGCTTTAGTGCATGCGGCCATGGAATCCGGCAGTGCAGTTCGCGGTGCAATTCTATTCCCTTTGCAAAAACCAGGCTGTGCCAATTGCCATGCTGCGGGCAACACAATGCTGCTGGGACCGGATCTGACGCGGTTGGGGCATCCGGTGACGAACGAGTCCCTTGTCGAAGCGCTACTTGAACCGTCCAAAGTAATCACCAAAGGCTTTGAGACGGTGACCGTGATCACGAACGACGGCAAGTCCGTCGCGGGACGAATTGTCGAACGAAGCCCATCCAAAATTGTCCTCCGCGATTCGTCTCCGCAACGACGACTCATTTCGGTGGCGACAACTGATATCGAAGAAATCGTGCAGACCAAAGTTTCGGCGATGCCGGAGAACCTGATGGATCAGTTGAACGATCGTCAGCAGTTTCTCGACTTGCTCAGGTACGTAATGGAAATCTCCGCGACGGGAACTGCACCTACGCTGCCTCAGACTCAAATCCGCGGAGGTGAAACGATCAGTCAGGAACTGCAGGGGCTGGTGCTGCTGAAGGAATTCAACTGTGCCAGCTGCCATGAAGACGATGGTGCACGAAATTCCGTTCCCGTGAATCGTGGGCCGAACCTGGCATGGTCAGGCGGTCACCTGAATCCTCATTACCTCCAGGAATTCATTGCAGATCCCACGCATATCAAACCAGGAACAGGAATGCCGGATCTCCTGGCGGGGCTGCCCGCCGAGCAGCGTCGCAGTACGGCATTGGAGTTGGCTGATTATGTGATGTCCCTGAGCGAACATTCGTTTCTGAATCAGCCAGTCAATAGCGAAGCGGCTGCTCGCGGACGCGAGTTGTTTCATACTGTCGGGTGTGTCGCGTGCCATTCGCCGCGCGACGACGCGGGACAGGAATTGCTTTTGGAATCGTCCGTGCCGTTAGGGTCGCTGGAAAACAAGTATGGCATCGACGGCCTGTCAGGATTTTTGAAGAGTCCGCACGAGGTCCGCTCTGGTGGGCGAATGCCGAGTTTGTCGCTGACGCACTGGGAGGCCCTCGACATTGCGCACTACCTGCTGGTACGCGGATCGGACGGTCGATCCGGAACCGGTGAGCCATACGCTTGGAATTCGGAAGTTGTTGATAAAGGACAGGCACACTTCAAACGTCTCGGATGCGCGAGATGCCACGGGAAGGATACAGACCCACCGCGTCTGACTCAGCGTCCAATGTCCAGGCTTCGAACGGACCATGGATGTCTTTCCGAAGGCGTTGGCCCGTGGCCACGATTTGACCTGAACACTCACCAGCGTCAGGCGCTTCGCGCCGGGTTGTCTCGCCAGTCGCGAACGTTAAACGACAAAGAACACATTTCTGTGATGCTGACAGCATTCCGCTGCACCAACTGCCATCAGCGAGATGAATTGGGTGGTGTCTCACCCGAGCGGAATCCTCATTTTCATACGACGAATCCGAATCTTGGGCCACAGGGAAGAATTCCCCCGACACTGACCGGAGTGGGTGCCAAGCTGAAGTCGACATGGATGCGGCAGGTCCTGCTTGGTGGCCGCACGACTCGGCCTTACCTCAATACAAGAATGCCTCAGTATGGCACCGAGAACCTGGCCGCACTGGTTGATCTGTTTCAGACGACTGACGAACTTCCTGATGAAGAGTACGCAGAAGTTGAAGACCAGAAGGTCATGAGAACCACCGGACATGAAATGGTTGGTACCGGTGGCCTGAATTGCATCGCCTGTCACACGTTTCAATTGAAGCAGGCGGCGAACATGCCCGCCGTTGACCTGACCGAGATGTCCGAGCGACTGCACAAGTCATGGTTCTATCGTTACATGCGCAACCCGCAGCAGCTGAGCATGAACACCATCATGCCATCGTACTGGCCGGGTGGTCGAGCGATCCGGCGGGACATCCTGGAGGGCGATCGGGATCAGCAGATTGAAGCGTTGTGGCAGTACCTGCGGGATGGTAGACAGGCTCGGCAACCAAGAGGTCTGATTGTCGAACCGATCGAACTGCTGGCCACAAACGAAGCTGTGATGCTTCGCCGCAGCTACCCGGGCGTTGGCAAACGAGGAATTGGCGTCGGCTATCCGCAGCAGGTGAATATTGTGTACGACGCTGAGCAATTGCGTCTTGCCATGGTCTGGCAGGGTAAGTTCGCGGATCCGGGCGGCGTCTGGAGAAGTCAGGGGCACGGCACTGTCCGGCCACTCAGCAGGAATGTCATCCGTTTTGCCCCAGGCCCGGATCTCGACGACGCGAAATCGCCCTGGGTCGTCGACGAAGGCCGACCACCGCAGCACCGTTTCAAAGGCTATGTTTTGGATCAGCAGCGGCGACCGGTATTCAGCTATGATTTCGACGACTTCACGGTGACCGATTACTTCGTTGACGCAGTCGATTCGAAATCGCTACAGCCGTTACTGCGTCGAACGCTGACGCTGCAGTCAAAGCAGAGTGATCGTCACGTAAGCTTCCGAGCTGCGGACAGTGAAGAAATTGCGCGCGGCGACGACGGCACGTTCCGAATTGGCAAAACTCTGAAAGTCCGAATTGTCTCTGATCAGACTGGTCAGGTCGTGGACACAGAGTCCGGCAAACAGCTTCAGGTCCCGCTCGACACAAACGAACCCTCATCGACACTCGTACTCGAATATCTCTGGTAAGGCCTGGCAATGAAATTGCGATTGCTCATCTTAATCATCCTGTCGCTGGCTGGAAATCTGCGCGCGGAAACGCTGGGGGAATACTGGGGCACGGCAGAAGAGGAAGCGAAATACTATCGCATCGTGGAAGTGCCCATCCCCGAAGGAATGGCTCTGGAAGCCGGCAGCTTTGAGGTTCTGCCGGATAATCGACTGGCGATTGGTACTCGTCGCGGAAATATTTACATGGTCGACGGTGCGTTTGATGAGAATCCGCGCCCCACATTCAGTCGCTGGGCTAGTGGGCTGGATGAGCTATTCGGCTTGTCGTATCGCGACGGGGCCTTTTATGTGACGCAACAGACTGAAGTCACAAGAATCACAGACACTGATCACGATGGCCGCGCCGATCAGTTCGAAACGTTAAGCGACGTCTGGGGGTTTCGTCACTATCACGAGTTCGCCTTCGGGTCGAAGCTGGATCCTGAAGGGAATATCTGGGTCGCCCTGTGTCTGTCGGAATCTTACCGCTCAAAAGTTCCGTTTCGTGGCTGGTGTCTGAAAGTGACGCCGGATGGCAAAACGACTCCGGTGTGCAGCGGCATTCGCAGTCCCTGTGGGATCGGTCCGAACGAACACGGAGTAATGTTCTACGCAGAAAGCCAGGGGCCATGGAACGGTTCCTGCTCGCTGAAAGTTCTGCAGCAGGGAGGATTTATGGGACATCCGGTCAGCTTCAACTGGTATTCGCAGGCGAAAGAACTGGGGCCGGCGCCAGTGACTCCCAACAGTAGATCTCGGCTGGAAGTGGAACGCAGTCGAGTCAAGGAACTGGTGCCTTACGCCGTCGTCTTTCCTTATAAAAAAATGGGCCGATCGATCTCAGGATTTATGGTGGATAAGACCGGTGGCAAGTTTGGCCCCTTTCAAAACCAGATTTTCATTGGCGACTTCAGTTTAAGCGTGGTGATGAGGGCCACGACGGAAAAAATCAACGGCGTCTGGCAGGGAGCCTGCTACCCGTTTAAAGAAGGCCTTGCAACCGGGTTGCTGGCCTGTGAGTTTACACCTCAGGGAGATCTGCTGGTCGGGGGGACGAATCGGGGCTGGCCTGTTCGGGGCCCTCGACCGTATGCGTTGCAGCGCCTGGACTGGACTGGAAAGGTGCCGTTTGAAATCAAAGAGATCAACGCGCTGAGGGACGGGTTCCGGGTTACGTTTACGAAACCTGTCGATCCTGAAGTCGCGTCCCGTCCGCAATCGTATTCGCTGTCCACTTACACCCACATCTATCAGCAGGGTTATGGCAGCCCCGAAGTGGACCACACAACTCCGCGCGTTGTCCGCGCAGATGTTTCATCGGATGGTCTGCAGGTGCGGTTGCAGATTGATGGCCTTGTTCAGGGGCACGTGCACGATTTTGACCTTGAGCCCATGCGGTCGGCTGAAGGTGCTGCACTTTTGCACTCAAACGCCTACTACACGCTGAACGAAATACCCGTGCCGTAATTGCACAACGGTTGTTGCTGCGTCAATCCGGTATTCCGAAAGCTTTGCTACCGGTCTGTCACACGCAGTTTGAATTCGTTACTGTTGCCGACGAGTTCGGGGGCGTACATGCCTTCGATGTTTGCCGGTAATGCAGAAACCTTCTGGCTGGGCGTTTCTGCTCGCAGGCGATAGCTGACACTGTGTTGACCTCGGGCCAGGTGACTTAAGAAAAAGCTGACTCGGTCGTCGCGGAGTTCCCGGTAGGCTCGCAGACCTTCAAAAATATAGCCGCTGCGCTGATCATCCGGTTCGAATCCGCTGGGCTTACGGTCTTCCAGCAATAGATACTCGTAGTCGTTCTTGCTGTCGACGATCAGTTCCACTTCAATCAGGTCACCGCTGGTGACACTGGACAGGTTGTCGAGCGAAATGCGTTTGAACTTCGCCGTCCGCTGGCCAACGACCTGACCTCGATCGCCCTGAACGCTGACGTCTTTGTCGTCCGGTTCCAGCTTGTAGAAACGCCGCTGGACTTTGACTTCCAGGCCGGCGGCAGTAATCGAATCTTCCTTCGTGAAGTTCGTGAGATAGGCGTTGAAGTACACTGGTCCACTGCCGGAACGCCGCAATTCGATCCTGTGAGCTCCTGACTTCACCGCGTCGCCTTCCAGCAACATGACGTTGTCGAAGCCGAACAGGTTTTCTGCGGTGATGCGGACCTTCTTGTGCAGCATGCCATCAACAAGGACTTCGACCGTCATGTCCGGCTGGTCTTCTCCTGTTGCGGCGATGTAGTCTGCCATCGCCTCAACGACGATGGCTGTGTCGCGAGTGCTGTTCCAGTAGGTGCCGTGTTTGCGATTGTTCAGCAGGTACTTCACCAGCCGTAGAGCGGTATCGCTGTCTGGGTTCACCGCCAGAAGCAGTTGCAGGTACCGAGCCATTGCTTCGTTTTCGCTGCCGTACCAATACCACCAACTGTTTCCCGTCGTCCGCAGATACGCCGTTTGATTTTCATCGTCCTGAACCAACGACTGTTCGATATTTCGCAGAACCATATTGCGGCGTTCAACGTCTTTCTGAAAATGCAGCACCAGCCCGGTCAGGGCCTTCGCGTAGACAGAAATGCCACCCCGATCACGATACAGATAGTCGGTCATCCGGGGCTCATTGCCGTCGTGTTCAGTCAGCACAAAGGCGACGAAGGCGTCCATGTTGGTGGCCTTCATCTTGTACGATTTTCGGCGATTCTTAAGCCTGTCCGGATGCTCGCGACGCCAGTCGCCTTCTATCAGCTTTGATAGCTCTTGAGATTGATGTGTTTTGAGCCACTGGACACCCCGCTGAAGAACGTCAGCTAAAATGGGTACGTTGTTGCGTTGAGCTACCGTCAGTCCGCGCACGACCTGTGACGTCAGGTGAGCCGTTGAATGTTCTCCAAAGCCACTGAACCAGCCCCAGCCACCATCGCTCAGCTGCATATTCGTCAGGTCGGTCACCCCTGTCGCAACGATTCTCGCCAATTCTGCTTCATCAAAGACAGGATTGCGGTTGTAGCGTTTCCACTGGGCGGCTCGTACGGCCGCGTCGCCAATTTCCTGAGCATTCAGATTGGTTCGTTTACGCTGCACGTCGGCCAGATCGACGCCCATGCGTTTTAGTGTCTGCTGAGTAATCGCGGCTGGCAGAAAATGATTGAGCGTTTGTTCTGTGCAGCCGTACGGATAATCAATCAGATACGGCAGTGCATCGACCATGGCGCCAGCCAGAGTCGGGCTGAACCGAACTTCCAGTCGGGACTGTTCTTCTATTCTTGCCGTGGGAACATTGATGTCGACGCTGGCGGACTGTCCGTCGGGTCGAATGATTCCGGTGAAACTTTCTGTCTTCAGGATGCCGTGGATATGAGCAGGCACCATCAGTTCGGTGGCGTCAGATTCTTCATCGGTCAGTGCTTTCATACGAACCTTCGCGTTCCCCGATGCGGTGACCTGGACATTCCAGTCAACTCGCACTTCACCACCGGCCGGGATCTGCACCACCTGTTCTGTGTTGCCCAGCGTCTGCAGCTGGCCACCTTCAGTTTCAAGAACGACTGTCGCGGACTTGGCGCTGTCCAGATAATTGTGCACGACGGCAGACAGCGTGATCAGGTCTGTTTCTGTGAAGAAGCGAGGTGTCTGCGGACGAATAATCAGGTCCTTGCTGCTGATGATATCGCTGGTGCCCGAGCCGACTCGCGTGCCATTTCCAAGTGTCCATGCCTTTATTTTCCATGTCGTCAGGTTGTCGGGCACTTTGAATTTTACGTCCACGATTCCATTATCATCGGAAGTGGCGCTGGCCACCCAGTGGGCGGTGTCGGCGAAGTTGGAACGCATCGTTGGTTGTTTTTGCGGCAATTCCAGCGCGGCATCGTGGCCCTCCAACGCACCTTCAGCAAAGCCTTTGGAAATGAACGCATTCGCGCCCTCTGCGGCGGCCGGCGCTGCGCCTTCCATCATCATCATTGGCATGGCCATTTCCGGCTGCCCGGCTGCCCGTCCAAACACACCACGCACGCGCCCGAACTTGCCTCCGCCGCCACCGAATCCTCCGCCCATGACTCCGCCCAGGAGCATGTTCGGATTATTACCCGCCAGAATCTGCATTCGCACTTCGTTCTGCAGATACGTCGGGGCTGATGCCTGCTGCAGAGTGCATTGATTCTGAACGTTGTGACGTCGACGCACATTCCAGAAAAAGGAACGGATCTCCGGAATGCTGCTGGCAGCGATGTATTCCAGGCTGGCGTCGTACACACTCAGGACCGTGTCGCCGACGAACGGTTTTCCGTCCAGATCGGTGAGTTTCAGCCTGACGGTGGCTTCGTCACCCGGGCGGTAACGTTTTGCAGAAGGAAGCACTTCAACGTGGGCAATTTTCTTTTCCGGTGGAACGATAATTTCACGCACTTCGCTGTGGATGCGTCCGTCGGCAATGGTCAGAGCTTCCACGAAAATATTGGGCATGTCGTCACGAGCGATGCTGAGGTCCACAGTCGTGCTTTTGCCGTCCAGTTGCAGAACCTGTGGTTTGGGACACAGGCCGTTCATGGGGCGCACGAACAGCAGAACTGTGCTGTTGGTCTTGTTGGTGTTGATCTGTAGAGTTACTGTTTCGCCCGGCTGATACTCACGTTTTTCCGTGATCAATTCCAGATCATTGAAACGGTATCCTCGACCGTCCTGATTAACGCCACGCACAAACAGCAGGCATCCGCCTTCGGCCTCGTGCTCTTCGGCATCCGTCACGTTCACGGAAATGCGGAATTGGCCGGTGTCCGGGATCACCATCTTGACTTCCGTCCGACCATCGTCGGCGGTCGTGATGTTCCACGATTCGACTTCGGACTCAACGGGCTTGTTGTCCTGATAGGTGACGGCATACAGCACGGCCGTGCCACTGCCTTTGACAGGTTTGCCATCGGGCGTTCGCGCCTGCACGCCAACCTGAACAGTGTCACCGGACCTGTAATGTCCGCGATCTGTCCAGACAAAAACCTTGAATGGTTCCCGAGCCACTAGGACGTTGCCGGTGCCGGTAATTGTCCGCCGCGACTGGTCAACCACTTCGGCCGTGATTTTGTAATTGTGGTCGCTGTCGCTGTGTTCACGCAATGCAGTGGCGGTGTCGATGTCGATCAGGAACATCCCTTCGCCGTCGATTTCGGCGTCTCCTTCGACGATGATTTCAGGTGGATCGGGACTCCAGCCTCGCCAGATGGGAATCGGTGCATAGCAGCCCCAGCGAGACCAGCCCGGATACCATTCGTGATCGGGTGAGAACCACCAGTAACCGGGCGAATACAACCAGTCCCAACGAGCCACGGGATACCAGCGGCTGTCTTTTTTTGTGCGTTCGATTTTGTAGTGAACTGTAGCCTCGGTGACCGGAGCTCCGAAGTAGTACTTCGCGTTGATTTTTGCCTGGATCTTTTCGCCCAGCATGACCGGTTTGTCCGGCGCGTCGATGGTCACCTCAAATTCCGGTTTGCGGTATTCTTCAATCTGAAAACTGCCCTGTCCGATCGCGCGGACACCTTCGACGGTGTATTGCTCATTTCTGCCGTTGCGTTTGCGAGTTCGTTTTTGTGAATACCTGTTTCCAACGATCAGTGCATAACGTCCAAGCGTGGCGTCGTCCGGGACAGGCCACTCTCCGTCGATGCCGGCCCAGCGGTCGGTCGTGACGTCTTTTTCAAGTACGACGTCGCCCTTTGGGTTGCGGATCTGCAGCACGTATGTCTTGTTTGCGTAACGAGCGTCGTCCTGGCTGAAGCGAGGCTGCCGGACCCATAGACGGAACTTGACCGTGTGTTCAGGGCGGTAAACGGGGCGATCAGTAATGCTGTAAACTTTGATCGGGCTGTAGCTCAGCGGCGATATATTCTGAGGATTCCACACACCGTTGAACCCGTCGTACGCCATTCGTCCGTCTTTAGTGCGTACGATTGTCAGCCATTGATAGGTGCGATCCAGTTGCTGCTGTTCCGGTACACACAGACCGTCTTTGTCAGTGCGATCTGCAAAGCGTTGTGTCAGAACTCGATACTCACGCGTACGGGCAAGGCGTTGCTGTCGCCAGCCAAAGAATTCCACGTCGGCGTTGCCAATCGGCTTGCCACTGACGGCATCCGCCACGTAATGCAGCGTGCCCTGTTCGATGCGTTTGCGGGTGATTGCGGTGTCCGCCACCCAGATGACCATCCGAGCTTCGTTTCCACCTTTGATCCTACCCGTGACGAAATATGCGCCTGCCTTCTGCAGAGGAGTTGTAACGGTTTCGATCGCGTCAAAGTGGTGATCGGGCGGGGTCAGTTCTAGGTTCCATTTGGCGACGGGTGCCTCCAGGTATTTGTTCTGATTGTTGTTGATCAGCTGGAAACCAACGTCTTCGATTCGAGTTTTTTGATAATCGACTCGCCCGGGTTTGCTCTGCAGGTACGATTTCGTGTCGGCCAGTAACTGATCAATGTCGATCGGGCGGGCCGTGAACGCTGCTTCTGCTCCGTTGCGATAACGAATGTCAAATGTGGCTCCTTTGCCGGCAACCTGGATCGTCACGCTCTGAAACTGCACCCAACTGTTCAGGATCTGGTCAATACGACTCTGCAGATTAATTCGATCCTGTTTGCCCGTAGTGAGTTTCAATTTACGTTTCAGGAGATCTGCCGCCTGCCCGTACTGCTCGCGATTCATTCGCACGTTGACCAGCGTTTCCAGTGCCTGTGGCTGCTGATTATCTTCGCGCGCGATGACTCGGTTAATCACGGCGATATGATTGAATTCGTTCGGAAGATTGACGCGTTTTGTTCCGGTCGCCAGACGAGCGACGGTTTCGGTGTCTGCCAGTTCACGCAAGACCCAGTGTTCAATGTCATCCTTCGCATCGTCATGGACCGGCAGTGGAACCCCAGGCCCCTCGCTGTGCACACCGAACTGGGACTGCAGAAACGCGGCCCACTCAAGGTCGATTTCGCTTTCACGTCCGGGGTCTGTTTTTGCCGTCTGTTGCAGCGCCCACCGCCAGCGTTCACCGTCTGATTTGGCTGCCTCCCACGATGCTGGCAGCTGGATGAACACGGGGTTTCCATCCGTATCCACCGGTGCCCCTTTGAACGAATTGCCACCGGGCGGAGCGAAACCACGACCAAACTGAGCAGACGATGAACTGACAGAGAAAAATCCCATACCCCGACCCGCTCGCTCTGGTTCTTCGTAGTCCGGCAGCACGGTCAGATCGGTCAGGTCCTGAAGCTTCCAGGCAGCACCCCATCGCGCCTGTCCGATGAAGTCTGACAGCAGGTGATAAACGTTGGATCGTTCATGCGGCTGTGCTTGTTGGTCATTCCGCAGCAGTGGTAGAGCCTGCTGCAACAGCTGGATCGCCCGGACACGATCTCGTGCGGCGGAACTCACCATCTTTCCGCCGCCCCGATGGGGGCCGCGTTCGAACTGTCCGGCGATCAGGTAGCCATCCTGAGGCACCTGGCCATTCAGGATTTGAGCCGCCCGAAACAGAAGCCGCCAGTTTGACTCATGCGTGGTTACAGTGTTTTCAAAGAACTCGTCGAATTCCTTGCTGCGATTCAGTTGAGTGATGCAATTCACCGCTCGACCGAAGTCGTGCGTCAGTTTTGCATCGTCGTTTTTCTCATCCAGCGCCAGATCTTGATAGACAGTCAATGCTTCGGCAAAGTTGTTGTCGGCAAATAGTTTGTCTGCCTGGACACGTTGATCATTTCGATCCTGCAGCACCGCTGGTTCTGCAGGAAAGGCGTGGGCCAGCAGAGCAGAACAACAGATGCTGGTCATGACAGACAGCACAAACAGAAACCTTCGCATGGAAACATGCTTTCCGAAATGTTACGGGACGGCTTGCAATGCGGCATTCGAGACCCGGAGGTTCGTGTGCTCGCGTGATGGAAATGCAGCAAAAGTGCAGGGAAGTTAAGTAAACGCTTCGCTGTCGGAACGTTAACGACACCCTGTCAATTGAACCAGATGTATCACCGATGTGCAGTGCCTGACAGGGCTTCGAAGTAAACAGACGCGGTCAGCCAGCTAAAGTTTCATAGAATTGTGTTTCGTTCATGGAAATTTCCCGCATGACGGGTTGTGTTGCAAAAACGTTCACAAAAGAAGCATTCCTAGCACGCAAGTCTGTTTGTAAAAAGCTTGTAAATCTGTCGAACGCAGTTAGGCTGACCCGTCGCGTTGACGTTCAGGTGACGGAACGCTGTCTGTTGTGTACACAGGACTCGGGCAATCGGCGGGATCCGGTACTGCGAAGCATTCAAAGTGCCGGTGCTGGGTTTCTGACGCGCTCGGATATGCACAGGGCGAACGAGTTATGATGAGAAAAATATTTACTCGCGCGACATGGCCCGGGCAGGCCGGTCCGGAGAATGGACCGTGTGTTAAGAATTCGGGTGGCTCACCGACGAGGAGCCTCGGGCGGAGTTGGATCAGGATGGTCGCCACATCTGCCCTTGCCGTGTCGATCTGCGGGCGCTGCTGTGCCGATGAACTCGAGCAGCGCATTGATGACAGCGTTAACCGGGCTGTACAATGGCTGGCGACCGATCAGTTGCCTTCAGGAGCATGGCGCGCGGACAATTACGGCGAGTCCACGGCCGCGACGTCGCTGGCCATCATGGCCTTGATGGCGGCCGGTCATGTTCCCGATGAGGGGCCCTATGGTCGACACCTGACGAAAGGGGTGGCGTGGGTCTTGAGCGAGCAACAGGCCAACGGCCTGCTGGTCGGAGCGAAACGCAGTCATGGGCCGATGTACAGCCACGGTATTGCGACGTTGATGCTGGCGGAAGTTTCCGGCATGGTGAGTGGGGCTCAGGCGGACCGCTGTCAAAAGGGGCTGGAGCGGGCGACGAAGCTGATCGTTGATGCTCAGAACCATCCCAAAGGACGTCAGCACGACGGCGGCTGGCGATATCAGCCGACCAGCGGCGACGCCGATTTGAGCGTGACCGCATGGCAGTTACTGGCATTGCGAGCGGCCAAAGATATCGGCTGCGACGTACCAAGTCAGAATATTGACCGCGCGATCGCGTACATTAAGCGACTGCGAGTGGAACGTGGTGGAGGCTTCGGCTACATGGCCGGACACGGCGCCACGGTGACTCGTTCCGGGACGGGTATTGTGGCGCTGGAAGTCTGCGGCGAACATCGAACGCCGGAAACAATGGCAGCCGCGTCGTTGATTCTGTCGAGACCTTTGACCAAGCAGGAACATTATTTCTATTACGGCGTCTACTACTGCACGGTTGGCATGTACAAAGTCGGCGGAGACGAATGGAAGCAGGCTCGGCCTGTCCTGTATGAATCTGTGCTCGACCTGCAGCATCCGGCAGGATTCTGGCAACCGCTTCACGGCAGCGAACGTGGTGCCGGAAATACGTACGCGACCGCCATGTCACTGCTGGCACTGTGTATTGAATACGGCTACCTGCCCATCTATCAGCGGTGATTTGCGCCGCCGTCTGCACATGCTTGCAGCGACCGGCGGGCGGAGGCTATTCTATTCCACCCGACTGCCCGAACCATTCCTGCATAAATCAGCGAGACAAACATGTCGTCTTTTGGGATTTTTTTCGCACCGGTACCGGAGCTGTTCTGGTCGGAATACACGGGCGCACCATTCTTCAAGTGCGTCGACTGCGAAGTGCCACTGATTGAGTCCAACGTCTATGTGATTCAAAAGCGCTACGTTGCCGGCGAAGCGGTTTTTGAAATGGCGATGTGCGAACGGTGTCGTGACAAGCTGACCCAGGAGTATTCAGAGGAAACTCGAGGGAATATCACCGCGTATATGAAGGAGCAGTTTCAGAAAAGTGCGGTGGCTGGACTGGATGATGTCGAGGGACCACAGGTTATCGAGGTTCGCGAAATCGAAAACGCTGAGGACGGTGACGCAATGCTGCAGCAGTGCATTGAGCACTGTCTGGTCTGCGGCACGGAACGCAGCAAATGCCATCGCTATTCACTGGCCGGACTGTGCCGTGACAACGAAATCGTCGCTCAGGTGACGCCCATCAGCCAGACGCCGCTGATGGTTTGCGAGAAGTGTGAGCTGGGCATGGCCGATCTGGTGTCCCAGCAGACACGCGATTCGTGGGATCGATTTGTCGAAGAGAATTTCGACTGTCCTCCCGGAGTTGAAGTTGATTCTCCGAGTCATTACCCGATGGCATTCTAGTTTCAGTGATTGTGTCGCGGCACCTGTTCGGCGACCTTGTGATAATTCGTCGCAAAGTCGAAGCAGCCTCCAGTGGCCAGTTGGCCCACGCAGCCTCGATAAATTTCCTGCCACGGCGTTTCATTTGTGATCTCCGGTGGCTCATAATTCTCGCGGCGTTCTGAAAGCTCTTCGTCTGAAACCAGCAGCATCACCGTTCGTTCGTTCAGATCGATACGGACAGTGTCATCGGTCTGCAGCAACGCAAGATTGCCGCCAGCAGCCGATTCAGGGGAAGCATTCAGCAGTGATGGACTGGCGGACGTTCCGCTTTGTCGGCCGTCACCCAGTGTTGGCAGCTGGTTGATGCCTCTTTGAATCAATGCGGCAGGTGGCTGCATGTTCACAACTTCACCACTGCCTGGGTAACCAATGGGGCCGCATCCTCGTATCGCCAGCAGGCACGATTCGTCGATGTTCAATGACGGATCATCAATGCGAGCGTGATAGTCTTCCGGGCCATCGAACACAACGACGCGTGATTCAAAGCGGTTTTCGCTGCCCGGTCTTGACAGGTAACGTTTACGAAAGTCGTTGCTGATGACGCAGGTTTTCATCAATGCAGAATCAAACAGATTTCCGGATAGAACCAGGAATCCGGCTTGCTGCATCAACGGCGTTTCGTATGACCGGATGACGTTCGTGTCCTGAGTCGTTTTACCGGCCACGTTTTCAGAGATCGATTTTCCTGAAATCGTCAGCGCATCCTTATGGATATTTCCAGCGGTCATTAATTCGTTGACGACCGCCGGAACGCCACCGGCACGATGAAAACCCTCGCCCAGAAAATCGCCGGCTGGCTGGCAGTTCACCAGCAACGGAATATCGTAGCCGATGTTTTCCCAGTCCTTGATGTCCAGTTCGACTCCTACGTGCCGCGCAATGGCTGCCAGGTGTGGTGGAGCATTGGTGGAACCGCCAATCGCAGTGTTCAGGGCGATGGCATTTTCGAATGCCTGCCGCGTCAGAATTCGATCCGGCGTCAGGTTTTCGTGCACGATTTCGACGGCCCGCTGTCCGGTTTCGTAAGCCGACTGCATGCGTTCGCGATAGGCGGCTGGGATCGATGCACTGCCTGGCAGCGACATTCCCAGCACCTCGGCAAGGCTGTTCATCGTCAACGCCGTGCCCATTGTGTTGCAGTGGCCGGGGCTGGTGGTTGTGGAACACACCAGATCCATAAAGCCCTGGTAGTCGATCTGTCCGGCCGCCAGCAGTCGCCGTGCCTCCCACGTTGCCATGCCGGACCCGGTCAGTTTACCTTCGTACCAGCCGTCCAGCATCGGGCCGCCCGACAGGACAATTGCCGGCAGGTTCGTTGTTGCGGCGGCCATCAGTCCAGCCGGCGTGGTCTTGTCGCAGCCGGCCGTCAGAATGACAGCGTCGAAAGGGTAGCCATGGATGATTTCCACCAGGCCCAGGTACGACAGGTTTCGGTCCAGCGCGGCGGTGGGCCGTCGGCAGCTTTCCTGAATCGGATGCACGGGAAAGACGAACGGAACCCCCCCAGCGGCTCGGATGCCGTCTTTGGCTCGATCGACAGTCTGCAGATGAATGCGATTGCACGGAGCGATGTCACTGCCCGTCTGAGCGATGCCGATGATCGGCTTTCCGGATTGCAATTCATCGCGGGTCACGCCGTAGTTCAGATAACGTTCGACATAAATTGCCGTCATTCCCGGATCGTCCGGGATGTTGAACCATTGTTCACTGCGAAGACGTTTCGAAGAGTCGTTCATGTGAAATTTGCTGTTTTGGTGTTGGTGGCTGAGTTGCGACGGACTGTGTATTCTGTAAGTCACCAACAGCTGCCGTTTAAAGTTGTTGGGTGCGAACGCTTGCCGACGCGCCCGACACGGGAGTGATCAGCCGAAGCGTTCTCGGGCGATAGCCCGCATCGGCCTGCGGGCCGTCCCGCAATTGTAACAGGAATTTGAAGTGCTACGACTCGACGACAAAACTGCGATTATCACCGGCGGTGGCTCAGGTATTGGTAAGGGCATCGCCGAAATGTTTGCAGAGCGTGGCGCTCACGTGCAGATCTTTGAGGTTGATGAGGTGACGGCCGAAGAGACTACGGCGGAGATTGTTGCTGCCGGGGGGCAAGCGACCGCGCGTGTCTGTGATATCACAGATCAGGCTGCCGTGAAGTCGCAGGTCGAGGCGATTATTGCGGACCGCGGAAATATTGATGTTCTGGTGAACAATGCCGGCATCGCGCACGTGGGCGACGTCACAACGACCGAAGAGGCCGACTTTGATCGAGTCATGGCTGTAAACGTGAAGGGTGTTTACAACTGCTGCTATGCGGTGATTCCTCACATGCCGCAGGGCTCCGCCATTCTGAATATCGCTTCCACAGTGGCGTGGTTCGGTCTGGCCGAAAGATTCGCATATTCCACCAGTAAAGGGGCGGTCGTTGCGCTGACGTATTCTGTTGCCAAAGATTTTGTCGACAAAGGAATTCGCTGCAATGCAATTCTTCCGGGCCGGATTCACACACCCTTCGTCGACGGTTTTGTGGCGAAGAATTATCCCGGTGAGGAAGAGGCTGTGATGGAAAAATTGGCGGCGTTTCAGCCCATCGGACGTATGGGCAGTCCGAAAGAAATAGCAGTGGCGGCTCTGTTTCTTTGCAGCGACGAAGCTTCGTTTGTGACAGGCAGTGTGCACCCGATTGACGGTGGGACGCTCAGTATTCGGTAGCCGTCGCAGTTGGGGTGTCGGGTGCGTGCTTGCACACACCCTGCTGTTCCTCGTCCCGTATGCGGCAACGCTGGCCATTTCTGTTGTGGCTGATATTCTGCGGACCCGCTCACAGTCTTTCCACACGTTTTCCGCGGGTAAACTCACCATGAAAATCATTCGTTACAACGATTCAGAAAACAACATCCGATACGCGTCTCAGCAGGAAGATGGATCAGCTCTGGAAATTGACGGCTGCATCTTTGGCGATCATACGGTCACCGACAAAGTCGCCGATGTTCAGAAACTTCTGGCGCCGGTCGATCCGCCAACAATCCTGTGCATCGGTCTGAATTACCTGTTTCATGCCGAGGAAGGTGGTTTGCCTAAGCCGAAGTGGCCCATTCTGTTCATTAAGTCGCCAGCGACTTTGCAGCACCCCGGCGATCCCATCGAAGTTCCCACGCATCTGAAGAGCGAAGAAGTCGACTACGAATGCGAGCTGGCTGTTGTGATCGGCAAGAAGTGCAAAAACGTTTCTAAGGCGGACGCCCTGGATTACGTACTCGGCTACACATGCGGACACGACGTGAGTGCTCGTGACTGGCAGATTAAGTACGGCGGCAGCCAGTGGTGCAAAGGCAAAAACTTTGACACCTTCTGCCCACTTGGACCATGCCTGGTCACCACAGACGAAATCACAAACCCCAATGCGTTGAAGATTAAGACCGTTCTGAACGGCGAAGTCATGCAGGATTGGAATACAGACGACATGATCTTTGACGTGCCCACGCTGATCGAATTTCTCAGCGGTAGTACCACTCTGATGCCGGGAACTGTGATTCTGACGGGAACGCCACACGGAGTCGGCCTGGCTCGCAAGCCACCGGTTTACCTGAAGGATGGCGATTCGGTGACGATCGATATCGAAGGTATCGGCCAGCTGACGAACCCCGTGATCGACGAACCGTAGAGCGTGCACTGAGTCACTTGTTCCCAGGCCGAAGGCTGGAAACAAGTAGGTGTTTGTCTATAACGCCGCGCTGTACATCACTGCGCAGTCGTCTGCTGTCAGGGGACGCGGGTTTGTCGCAGTGGAGTGGTCTGCGAATGCTGGTGCTGCCAGCGGAGCAAGATCCTCCGTAGTTGTGCCAAGTTCACTCAGACGCGACGGCAGCCCGATGTTATTCGCCAGCTCTTCAAAATACTCCGCCAGTTCTTTGCCCTGATCGATCCCGATGATGTCTGCCATGCGGATTATCCTGTCCCGGCATACTTCGTCATTGAATCGCAGCACATGTGGCAGAAATATGGAATTCAGCGTGCCATGATGCAGTTGCATGGGAATGGCACCCAGCGGATGGCTGAGGCTGTGGATCATGCCCAGCCCCTTCTGAAAAGCCAGCGCACCCTGCATGGACGCCATCATCATCTCGGACCTTGCCGGCAGGTTGGTTCCGTCATCGACGGCAGTTCGAAGGTTGCTGCAGGCGCGCTGCAAACCATCCAGTGCGATCGCATCTGCGACGGGGTTGAACTTCGGGCTGCAGAACGTTTCCACGCAGTGAGATATCGCGTCCATGCCGGTCGCCGCTGTGAGTTCCGGCGGCAGACCGGTCGTAAGTTCCGGGTCGCAGATCGCAACATCGGGAATGATTGCCCGGCCGACGATCGCCAGCTTGGTTGTCGTGTCACATGCAATGAGCGTTGCTCGACCTACTTCGCTGCCGGTGCCCGAGGTTGTAGGAATGGCGATCAACGGCGGTTTTTTATCTGTGATTCGGGCCATTCCACCGCGAATCAGCGCGTACTGTTCCAACGGTTCTTTGTGTGTCACCATCAGCGACACAGCCTTCGCACAGTCGATGGGTGAACCACCGCCGAGGGCAATGATGCCATCACATTTGGCATCGCGGAACATTGCCACTCCGTCCGAGACGTTCTGCTGAGTCGGATTTGGACTGACACCACTGAAGGTCGCTGCAACACTGCAGCCAAGCCGTTCAACCAGGCCTGCAGCCACGATACCGGCGTCCGTGACCAGCAGCGGTCGTGTTAGCCCCTTCTCTGCCAGGATCTCCGGCAGCAGTGTCACCGCACCCGGTGAAAAATGGATATCAGTGAGGTAACTGATTGTTGGAACGGGCATGACAGGAATCCGTCGGACTGCGTTGAATGAAAAGCGAATTGTATGACAATGGGGCAGGTCAGACGATCAACACGAATAATCTCCAGCGGCGGATGGACTGTGAGGTTCTTTGATTGCAAGCCGAAGGATGGCTCCCACGCGGTTGAGCGAAGAATAGCCATGGCTCGATGTCAACTATTTCGGTTTGCGTTTTGGCACGCCATGGCAGCGATCGTCCTGTTTTCGTCGCCGGCAGATGCCCAGGTTCCTTCCAATGATGGCATGATTCTCTGGCTGGACGCGGAAGATCACGACGCAGACGGCGAACATTCGAATCAGCCGGCTGATGGAACTCCGATCGTTGAATGGCGTGACAAGAGCGACAGCGGAAATCAGCTGTCACAGAATATTGCCGTGCATCAGCCCACGTTTCATGCGACGGCAACCGGAGGTCGCCCGGCCGTTCGGTTTCACGGTGATGACTTCTTAAGTCTGCCAACCTTCAGCGGATTGTCGACAGGAGACCAGACGTTTCATGTTCTGGTCGTGATGCAGGCTCCGGGCGGTTCATCGCACGGTGCGCAGCGGATTTTGGATCTGAACTCACGTGACGCTGCCGGTGCTGCATTCGAAAAACGCTTTGGATTCTGGGTCGGCTATCAGCAGGGCCGGGGCAGGGTGCGGTTGGGGATCCACAGCGGCGACGAGGGCGAAGGACTGACTGTGGCGTGGAATGGAAAGCCCAACCTGATCGAAACGGTTTACACTGGCGAACAGACATTCGCGATTCACGTGAACGGTCGCCGTGATCAGCGAGCCATGTTTAACGGAACGCATTTCCTGGGCTTCAAAGACAATGTGACATTGGCACTGGGGCAGCATTTCGGGGCGGAATCCAATGTGGGGACATTCTTTCAGGGCGACCTGGCCGAGCTTCTGATCTATGACCGGCCACTGACGGCCACCGAACGCTATGAAATCGGAACTTACCTGGCACACAAGTATGGTCTGCAAACCGGTTTTCGTCCCATTCCTCAGTTCGAAAAAGACGTTCTGCCGATTCTTGCCAAACGTTGTCACAGTTGCCACGGCGACGAGACATTGGAAGCCGATCTGGACCTGCGCACGGTGGCTGCCATGCTGCGCGGCGGCAAGGCTGGGCCTGTCATCGTTCGGGGCTTCGCGGATCGCAGTGAAATGGTGTCGATGATTGAAGCGGGAAAGATGCCACCGGAAGGAGAAACGAGACTGACGCCCAACGAGATCTCTGTGCTGCGTGACTGGGTCGAGGCGGATGCTCCGGCTGCTGAGGTTATTTCAGATCCCGGGCGACGGGACACGATCAGCGATAAGGATCGACAGCACTGGGCATGGCACAGTCCAGAGCGCTTCGGTCCTCCGCCTGTGCAGTCTGCGGGCTATGTTCGCAATGATGTCGATCATTTCCTGCTGGCGCAGCTGGAGCGGCACGGGCTGTCGTACTCTGATGAGGCGAATCGCAGTACGCTGATTCGGCGAGCATTCTTCGATCTGACCGGACTTCCACCGGCGCCTCAGGATGTGGATGCGTTTTCTAATGATGCGGCACCAGACGCTCTTGAGCGATTGATCGACAGACTGCTCGATTCGGAGCACTTCGGCGAACGCTGGGGGCGACACTGGCTGGATGTATCAGGCTATGTCGACGTGTATGGCAGCGACAACGACGCGGCCATCATCAAGCCTCTTGCCGAGAAATGGCGATTTCGGGACTACGTCATTCGGTCGTTCAACGAGGGCAAACCATTTGACCGCTTTATCGTCGAACAGCTTGCCGGCGACGAACTATACGACTGGAAGTCGGCCGACGTGTTTTCGGAAGAAATGACTGATGCGCTCATCGCCACGGGGTTTCTGTTGTGTGCGAATGATGACACCGATCAAAATGAACTCAATACACCGGAAACCAGGCACCACGTTCTGCAGCGCACAACAGAAGTCATCGCCTCCAATCTGCTGGCCCTGACAGTGCAGTGTGCTCGGTGTCACGATCACAAGTACGAAGCGTTTTCTCAGGCCGACTATTATTGTCTGGAATCTGTTTTCGCTCCGGCCTTCAACGTCCGTCATTGGGTGACGTCCACCGGCCATGGTCGAGCTGACGTATCGGATCGTCAGAAGGAGCGGATCGATCACGAAAATGGTCAGATTGACGGCCGCGTTGCCGCGTTGAAAATGCAGGCCGATGAAATCCGCGAACGTTATCGGCGGACTCTGTTCACCGAAAAACTGGCTTTGCTGCCCGAAACGATTCGCAGCACAGTTCGAACGGCGCTGGAAACCTCCGCTGAAAAACGCACCGCAGAGCAGCAGCGGTTAGCCGAAACTCACAAGGCGGCTCTCACCGTCAGTCCGCAGGAACTAAGTGCTGCGCCCAACGAAGTGGACACGAAGCAGCTGACTGACATTGCGAAGCAAACGGCTGATTTGCACAGCAAACGCAGGACGTACCGTACCATTCAGATTGTCCACGAACGTAACCTTCCGTCGCCGACATACGTCCTGCGTCGTGGCAATTATCTGCGACCGGGACTGAAGGTCGCACCGGATCTGCCCACTATTCTGGATGCTGCATCGCTGCGGGTGGAAGCCGTCAGTGACTCCAGCGGACGCCGACTAGCGCTGGCGAAGGCCCTGACGGATCCTGATACTCTGGCAGGGCAGCATGTTGCACGCGTGATTGTGAATAGAATATGGCAGCAGGTATTTGGCACCGGTCTTGTGGAGACCAGCGACAACCTTGGAGTTTCGGGAGCCTTGCCGTCTCACCCGAAGTTACTGGATTATCTGACGCTTCGGTTTATTGACAACGGCTGGCAGGTGAAGCCGATCATCAGACTGATGATGCTGTCTGGTGCGTGGCGGCAGCGGTCAACTCAGACTGCTGGATCGGTGAAGGCTCTGAATACCGATCCGGAAAACCGCCTGTTGTGGCGCATGAATCTAAGACAGCTGGATTCGGAGTACGTTCGCGATGCGATTCTGGCTGCCAGCGGTAAATTGGATCGTACAGTCCTGGGGCCGTTCGTGCCTTTGGATGCTCGGGCAGACGGCATGGTCGTTATTAAAACGAAAGGCCTGCCAACACCAACAACTGAGTGGCGCCGCAGCATCTACGTTCTGGCTCGACGAAACTATCATCTGACAATGCTGCGCGTGTTCGGTCAGCCCATCGTTGCTCGTAACTGTACGGTCAGAAAGCCGGCGGCCATTGTCACTCAGTCACTCACTCTGCTGCACGACGATTTCGTGCTGCAACAGGCCGACTATTTCGCGGAGCGAGTCATTGCAGATGCAGGAAATGCGGTGCCGAAACAGGTTGCCGCCGCGTTTCGTATTGCCGTCGGTCGATCGCCGACAGAGGATGAAGAAAAACTGTCAATCGAATTAGTCCAGCGCCAGCGTGATCGATACGAAGCACAGAAACCGGAAACCGACGCATCTCGAATAGCGCTGGCGCAATTATGTAAAATGTTGTTCAACCTGAACGAGTTTCTATATGTGAAGTAGAACATGGCGGATTCCATCCCACTACAATTTCCACAACTCACGCGACGCCAGCTACTGCAGACAGGTGCTTTAGGCTTCGGTTCGATCGCGCACTCGTGGCTGCAGGCCGAAGAATCCAGGCCCACGCGTCGACATGATCTGACTCCGCAGGCTGCTCAAACTCAGGCCCCTGCCAAAGCAATGATCATGATGATGCAGAACGGCGGACCTGGGCAGATGGATCTGTTCGACCCCAAGCCGGATCTGACGAAGTTCAGTGGCCGAGTCCACACGGAAAAGGTTGAGATGTTTCAGCCGGGCAGCGAAGGAAACAGGCTGTTGGCTTCGCCTCTGAAGTTTCGAAACTACGGCGACAGTGGCATCCCGATGGCCGAGATTCTGCCACACCTGGGTTCCGTCTCGGACGATCTGTGCGTTGTGCGGTCAATGTACAATTATCACAACAACCACACGGAATCGCTGGTTGCGCTGAATACCGGGAAAATTTTCCAGGGACGACCGGCGCTGGGATCATGGATTAGTTATGCGCTGGGAACCGATAATCAGAACCTGCCAGCGTACATCGTGTTGCGCGACCCTCGAGGCTACAACACCAGCGGGACCTTGTTGTGGCAGAACGGCTGGATGCCGGCCATTTATCGGGGAACGGAAGTCAGCAGCAGCGGCACACCGCTGCTGAATCTGAATCCCACGCAGCCCATACCCGTCGAGGTGCGACGTGACAATCTTAATTTTCTGGCGCAGATAAATCGAAAACATCAACGAGGCTACGAATACGAATCGTCGCTGGAAGCACGCATTCAGAATTACGAACTTGCGGCACGCATGCAGCTGGAAGCTTCGGCAGTGCTTGACCTGTCGACGGAATCCCGCGCTACACGCGACGCCTACGGTCTGGATAATCCGACGACGGCCGGCTATGGACTGCGCTGTCTGATGGCTAGGCGGCTGATCGAATCCGGTGTTCGTTTCGTACAGATCATGCCTCCTGCAAAACCGAATTCGCAGCCATGGGACGCTCACAGCAATTCGAAAACAGAAAACGAAGCGATTTGCGGCCAGTGTGATCAACCTTCGGCAGCGCTCATCAAGGATCTGAAACAGCGAGGCTTGCTGGACAGTACAATCGTGATGTGGTCCGGAGAATTCGGGCGCCTGCCGGTTTCGCAGAACGGAAAGGGTCGAGACCATAATCGCAATGCGTTTACGGCATTGCTGGCTGGTGGTGGATTTCGGAACGGGCATATTCATGGTGCCACCGACGAAATCGGATATCGATCCGTCGTCGATCCGGTCAGCGTCGCCGATCTTCATGCCACGTTGCTGAACCAATTGGGATTGGATCACAATCGCCTGTCGTTTCAACATCATGGCGGTAAAGAAACTCTGACAGATGCTCGTGTCAGTAACGCTCGAGTTGTCGACGGACTGATCACCGGTGTGTGAACATGCCAAAGTGTTAACGCCTGGACCGGGGCCCGTGAAGTAACCTCAGCGAGTTCGTGCCGCCTGAAACGTCAGGTGTGCTTTCACGGCCGGCCATTCGGCGGCGATGATGGAATAAACGCACGTGTCTCGCAGACTGCCGTCGGCCAGAAGCTGATGGCTGCGCAGGATGCCATCCAGTTTCGCTCCCAGACGTTCGATGCCGGCTCGGCTCTGGCGGTTGAAAAAATGAGTACAGAATTCGACTGCAATGCAGTCCAGTGTTTCAAACGCGTGTGTCAGCATCAGCAGTTTGCAATGAGTATTCAGGCCTGTACGCTGAGTCGACCTGCGAAACCATGTGGATCCGATTTCAATCCGCCGGTTAGCAGCGTCTGCATTCATGAACGTCGTCATACCGACGGCCCTGCCCGAAGATTGTTCGACGATTGCAAATGGCAGCATGGAGTGCTGTCTGCACAGCTCAAGTCGCCGTTCGATTTCTGCGGCGACATCGTCCGGCCTGGGGACGGATGTGTACCACAGTTTCCACAACTCACCGTCATTTGTGGCCTCAACCAACTCGTCGTGATGACGCTGGTCAAGCAGTTCCAGGCAGATGCGGGAATTGCTGAGAGTGACGGGTTCCAGCCATGTCATAGGATGAGTATTTCTGAATTCTGTGCGGAGTCATCATCGTCTCCGCTGGACGGTGTTATCCGGCCATGGGTACCACAGATTCGCTAAGGCTTGCGATGACGCGTCCCAGCACCATCATTCCGTATAGCGCATCTTGGGAACTGGTGGCTGTTCGGTATTCTGACTGCAGTCGTTCGGCAACAAGTTCTCGCAGTAAAGAGGATTGTTGAGCGATGCCTCCGGAAAATACCAGTTTCGACCAGTCCTTCGCAGGTGTCAATTGACCGGTCAGCTGTTCGTAGTAGGCAGCCATCTGTTCCAGGCTGGCTCGCGCGATGTGCCCGACCGTCAGATTGTCTTCCCGCAGATTCGTAAAGGCTCCGGGACCGGTAACCGCACCCGGGAAGAAGGCCAGGTTTATGCCCAGATCCGTTGTCGCGGTTTGTTTCGCCTGCTGGAAGAAATAGTCCCACGCCTCTGCCGAATCTTCGTTGTCGCGGCCTGGAATTTCGGTCAGTAGTTTCATGATGGCCGTCAGAGCTCGCCCGGCGGGAATGTTTGTGATTGTTTTTAACAACAGACCATCAAAATATGGCCGGACCTGAAAGTCTCCCACGTCTATGCTGCTGGTCAGCACCGACACCTGCGATCCGGTTGATACGTTGATGGACAGTTCACCCCGTGCCAGCAGAGTTCCGGCCAGCGAGCACTGGTGATCACCGGTCGGTGCGTATACAGGCAGCGACCGTCCGTCGACGTCGTATTCACCAACGACGTGCCGAAAATCCACGATCTCGGGCCAGTCAAGACCGTCCAGTCGCAACTCACTCAGCAGGTCATGCGGAAATTCGCGAGCCACGATGTCCAGCGTTCCGGCCGTGCTGGTCCATTCCATCACCGGACGACTGTTGCACAATGCGGCCGCCACGAAGTCGGGCAATGTTACGGGTATGGTGCCCTGCAGGTCGTGCAGTTGACTGGTTTCTCGCAGGTAATACAGGAACGACAACGGCAGTCCAGGGCGGAACTCGTTTCCCAGGACGTCACGAGACCGATCTCCCACTTCATTGGCAAGTTGATCGAAATACGTGACTTCGGCAGACGGGTGAATGTGAGTTGCTCGGCGGTCGAGCCAGGAAATGTAGTTTGACCGGGCCTTGCCATGGCCGTCACAAAGAACAAGGCCTCCCATCTGCCCGCACATCAGAATGCCGCAGCAATCGGTAGCCGTCGAATACAGCTCGTTGATGATTTCTGTCACACCGCGCAGGACATCGGCAGGTGACAATTCAAAATAGAAGGGATCTTCAGCCGCCAGCTTTGCAGCGCCAGTACGGCGAGAAATATTCCGGATCTCCATCGACTCGACGTCGACGATGGCACCTTTGGTAAACGAGGTGCCGATATCAATCGCAATGAATTCCATCTGGTCTTCAAACTCCAGGCCACAACACAGATGCAGAGAAAGCTCTGCCAGTGTGCGGAATATAGTGCGTCTCCGACAGATCCCAAGCTACTTCAGCGTTTCACGCTGACTTGTGGCCGCGAACAACGTTCTTTGGTTGTAGTTCGGTTACTCCCACGAGCCAGTACCGTTCACGACAAAAGGTAAGTTGCTCTACGTGAAATCGCGAAGTTCGTCGACGACATGCTGCAGAAATCGGGCGGCCGGTGCTCCGTCGACGACCTGATGATCAAAAGTCAGGCTGAGAGTCACTTGTTGAGACCAGGTGATACTGCCGTCGTCGCTGAGTTCCGGTGTTCTGCGAATAGCTCCGATACCAAGGATGGCGGATTCGCCGAGATTGATAACCGGTGTGAATGCGTCGATGCCGAAGGCGCCAAGATTTGAAATTGTAAACGTGCCGCCTGTGCATTCTTTGCTGGTCAGCCTGCGATCTCGAGCTCGCGCAACCAGCGCCGCTGACGCTTCTGCAAGTTCCGGCAACGGTTTCTGATCGGCATTCTGCACGACCGGCACAATGAGTCCGTTTGGGGTGTCCACTGCCAGACCGATGTGGATGCCGTCTGGCTGCAGAATCTCGCCATTCATCCAGCGACTGTTGAGGGCTGGATGTTTTTGCAGCGCCTTGGCGACGGACAGGATGACGTAATCGTGAATGGCAGGCGTCTGATTCTCAGAATCTGTTTGTTGTTTATGTGCGGCTCGGTCGCGAAGGACTCCGTCCACCTGGGCGATCGTCGTCAGAGTCACCGGCACCGTGGTCCGCGCGCTTTGAGCCGTGCGTTCGGCAATTAGTTTTCGTGCCGGCGTGGCTGGGCCCAGTACGCCATCCGGCAGATTACCCTGTCCCGCAGCGGCCAGGACGTCCTGCTCTCGAATTCGGCCGTTCCGTCCGCTTCCATTTATCGATGTCCAGTCGATATTGAATCTTCGTGCTGAGCGAGCGGCGCGCGGTGAAACCTTCGGCAGCGACGGATCAGAGTTGCGGGCTGCGACCTTGTCGGTTCGTGGCCCGGACGCAGCAGATGGTTGTCTGGTGGTCTTCATCTGTGCAGCACGCTGGACATCGTGCTCGGAAATCGTGCCGTTCAACTTCAGCGACGTCAACGGGACGTTCAGGTCTCGTGCCAGACTCCGCACAGATGGTGATGCGGCAGGGGCAGAGTCGTCAGTTGTCAGTCGGCAGTCAGCAGTAACAGCAGCCGGACTGTCGACTGCCGACTGCCGACTGCCCTCTTTTATCTCCGGTGGCTCTTCGCCTTCGCTCAGCAGATACCCAATGATCGTGCCAACCTTGACTGTGTCTCCTTCATTGGGAGCATCCGCCAGAATGTGCAGGATGCCCTCGTCGACGGATTCCACTTCCTGCAGCGCCTTTTCGGTTTCCAGCAGAAAGATGGCGTCCCCGGATGCGACGTGTTCGCCGTCTTTTTTGGACCATTCGCCGAACGTCCCTTCGTCCATGCTCCAGCCAAGACGCGGGATTGTGATTTCAATGGGCATGGGAACTGTCAGTCGGCAGTAGTCAGTCGGGAGTCGCAAACAGGGGGCACGTTTGTGGGCCGTGATTCATTCATGCAGAAGTTGCTGGATTTCGTTCACAATATCTTCGACTTGCGGCACGACCGCGGATTCCAGGGTTGGGCTGTAGGGGGTTGGTGTGAATGCGCCGTTGAGTCGTTTGATCGGCGCGTCCAGTTCATCGAATCCCTGGTCCACGATGCGGGCTGCGATTTCTGCTCCCACGCTGCATGGCTGGAATGCTTCATCCACGATCAGCAACCGCCCGGTCTTTGCGACCGACGTCAGAATCGTGTCTGTGTCCAGCGGTGAAACTGTGCGTGGGTCAATGACTTCCACGGAGATTCGTTCGGTCTCCATCTTTTTCGCAGCTTCCAGAACTTTGTGTACCATCAGCGCGATGCCAACGACGGTGATGTCTGTTCCTTCCCGCATCACAGACGCTTTGCCGAATTCAATTTCGTACGGCTCTTCAGGGACCGAGGCTTTCATGCCGTAGAGTTCGCGATGTTCCAGAAACAACACCGGGTCCTGACATCGCAGAGCGTGATGAAACAGACCTTTGGCATCATAGGGAGTCGACGGGACCACGACTCGCAGCCCCGGAATGTGTGAGTAGATGGAATGATAGCTGCCGGAATGGTGCGTCGCTGCGGAATGACCGATGCCGATACAGCCTCGCAACAGCACAGGCATCTTCAGTCGACCGGCAGACATGTACTGCATTTTTGCGATCTGATTAATCACCTCGCCGAACGCATCATTGATGAAATCGATGAACATGAAGTCGATGATTGGTCGAGCACCCGTCATCGCCGCGCCGCAGGCCAGCCCGACAAATCCTCGTTCGCAGATCGGAGTGTCACAGAGCCTTTTCGCTCCGTATTTTTCGTAAAGGCCCGCGGTTGTGGCAAAGTTGCCGCCGCGAGCGCCGATGCCTTCACCCATGACAAAGATGGCCGAATTGTGCTGCATTTCGTAGTCCAGCGCTTCATGCGTGGCAGCGATATAGTTGATCTCTCGAGTTCCTTGTTCCGGTGCGGGTGGAATGGTGAGCGGCTCTTCAAAATAAACGTGTGATGTGGCGGTGGCGGCTTCGGGCCATGCCGCCTGTTCGGCTGATTTGCTGTCTGCCAGAACCTGCGTTTTGACGTCGGTTTCGATGGCGGCCAGATTTTCTTCGGTGGCAATGCCTTCTTCGACGACGTGTTCGGCCAGTCGGCGAATTGGACATTTTTCACGCCACTCGGCGACATCTTCGCGCGTGCGGTAGGAGTAATCTCCCATGCCTTCCGCATGTGCGCGAGTCCGATAAGTCTTGCATTCAATCAGCGTTGCGCCACCGCCGGCACGGGCTCGTTCAACAGCTTCACGTGCAGTTTCGTAGATGCCCAGCACGTCGTTGCCATCGACTTCGAATCCCGGCAGGCCGTAGTTTGCGGCTCGACGGCCCACATCCGGAATACCGCTTGAGTATTCGAAGGCGACTTCTGTTGCGAACTGATTGTTTTCGCAGATCAGCAGCACCGGCAAATTCCAGATGCTGGCCATATTGCAGCCTTCGTGAAACGCACCGTTGTTGACGGCTCCGTCTCCGAAAAATGCAACCGAGACCTGATCTGTTCCGCGAATCTTCGCGCTGTAACCTCCGCCGCAGGCCTGCAGCACACACGCTCCCACAATACCGCTGGTACCCATCATGCCGATCTCCGGAGCAAACAGATGCATGCTGCCGCCCCGTCCCTGCGATACTCCGGACTCACGGCCAAACAGTTCATGGATCAACGACTTCGGCGGCACTCCCTTCGCCAGTGCGTGTCCATGCCCCCGGTGCGTGCTGAACACAGGGTCCTGATCCGTCAGGTGCGCGCAAACTCCCGTTGCAATCGCTTCCTCACCGACATACGTGTGACACGCACCCAGTACCAGCCCCTTCTGATGACAACGCGCGAGTTGTTCTTCGGTCTGTCGAATCACCTGCATCGTTCGATACAGGGAAAGAACCGTGGATCGATCGAGTGTGGATTTCGTTTGTGCTGTGTTCATGTGTTTCTTAAGAGGCAGTAGAGAATCTTCAGTGGGCAGTCGTTAGCTGATGATCGCCGCTTCAGTGTTATCTGGTATTCATGTGTGCCACTGGCGCTGCCAGTGCCCTGAAGGTCGCGGAAGCACAGGCAAAGCCACTGGCACACGACGGTTCTCTGGGCCGCTGAATAGACACTTGAGACTTACTACGGCTACTGCCCATTCCCGACTCCCCTCTTCTTTTCTTCTTCTGATCGAAACGACTGTACCGGTGCGTTCGCGTGTCCAGGAGTGCCGCCGGCGTTCATGGCCATGTTGCCGCCGTCCATCGGAATGATGGCGCCTGTGATCCATTCTGAGGCATCCGATGCCAGCAATATGGACAGCCCCTTGATGTCGGTCGGTGTGCCCATGCGACCGGCGGGAATTCCGCTGAGAAACTGCGACTGCAGATTGGGATCCTGTTCCATGCGAGCGATCAGGCTGGGATTCGTCACCTGTGCCGGTGTGACGCAGTTCACGCGCACACCCCGGTGGCTCCATTCTGTACTCAGCTCGCGGGTCATCTGCAGGACAGCTCCCATGGCCATGCTGTAGGCGATGTGTCCTCGCCCCAATGCCGTGCTGCTGGCCAGTGAACCGATATTCATGATGGAACCCCGGCCCTGTGTCAGCATGCGGCGACCGGCCTGCTGACACATCGCGAAACGTCCGACAACAAGATTCTGAAACACTCGGTGCAGATCTTCGATCGGCAGGTCTTCCGGTCTTGACAGACAGCCGTCGCCGGCGATGTTGCCCAGAAAGTCGACTCGACCAAATTCTGCATCAACCTGCTTAAACAGTTCGGCAATGGCTTCCGGGTCGGAGACATCTGTGTCAGCAACAAGGACGTTGCGGCCCATCGATCGGATCGTCTCGGCAGTGGCTTCCGTACCTTCAATATTTCGATCAACAAGTGCGACGTCGGCACCGTGCTCGGCTACGGCTACGGCCGTCGCCCGTCCCATGCCCTGAGCAGCACCGGAGACAACTGCGACTTTTCCAGACAGGTCAAACATCGATTCAGCCACGTTTGAATTCCTCAGCCTGTAATCAAAGGAAGGATTCTGGCACAGAACACCAATGCTGCCATGCCGCAGTAGAAAACACCGCACGCACCAATGCCGACCTGGTTGTACCACTTTGGACGCAGTGGCTGTGGCAGCAGGTTTCGATTCAGCCACAGCACGTGAAACGCCGTCACACCCAGCGCTACGTTATTAAGATTTGCGATGACCAGTACCATCAACCGCGGAGCGTCGCCAAACATCAGGAAAATCGTCGCTGAAATGAATGACCACACAACGTAACATGCCAGAATTGCGTAGTAAATTCGACTGGCCTGATGTGGCTTAAGGCGGTTGCGGATTTTTTCGTTGGAGGACCAAATGATGTCCGTCCAACGCCTGGCAACATCATCCACGATTGACATCTGGCTGGGCAGGAACACCATCAGGCCGACGAACAGCGTTGCCATCCACAGCAGCTGTCGAGTTACGTCACTGATGCCGGGTGCGTGGCGAATACCGTCTGCGGAAATCAACGACTGCGAATACGGAACGTCCTGGCCAAACATCGAAGAACTGGCAGAAAATTCAATCGACAGCAGCGCAGGCAACGCCATTCCCATCACACAGCCCGGCATCCAGATGAGAAACTGATCCGTCAGAATGTACTTCCACCAGGCCTTCCACTTTCGCAGATTGTCCTCATTGATCTCGAAGACCTTTCCAATGTGGCTCAGCGACACGTTGCGGCCGCCGACGGCACTGGCGATCGCCCCTACCTGACTGCCCATGCCCCAGCCCTTGTCACGGACAAAGTTACTGTAGGTGGAATTGCTGAGTCCGCCGCCACCGGCGTACCCCGCAAACGCGCCAAGCACTGCGATGCTGGTCAGGGCCACGATCGGAAACTCTCCGTGCTCCAGAAAATGAGTGAAGGCGTTGACGACTTTTTCGCCTCCCTGTCCATCATCAACCGGCACGTTGCCAAACTTCACGAAGCCGCTGAACACGTCGATCCAGCCCTGCGCGCTGACAAAGAATATGCCAATAAACAGGCAGAATCCTAGTACGATAAAGACTTTGGCCGTCATCACGATCTGCAGCATGTTGTAGACCTTGCCCCCGACAAGCACTGGCAGCACGACCAGAGCAAGGCACAAATAGGCGATCGAATTGACCATCACCGCATCGTCGGCGGTGGGCGGGCGGTCCAGGTACATCGACGTGATCAGCACAGCGGCATTCGTGGACAGGCCCGGGATCAGTGACCCCAGACTCAGTAGCAGCGCAACGCTCACCCAGAACCCCGGACCTGGTCGAGTCCGCATGAATCCGGTGAACACGGGTTCGCCTGTGTACAGCGCGTAACGACCGCATTCGATGTTGTAGAACACCTGGCAAAGAATGGCGACGGTGGCGATCCACATCAGGCCACCACCGTACTTCGCTGTGATGGCGGGCCCGAACAGCCATTCGCCGCCGCCGATCTGAATCCCGCACATCACAATTCCCGGACCGATGAAGCCCTTCAGATTGCGCAGCCCCAGCGGTTTCGGTTCCGGAAGTTCGGCAACGTCCCATGTGGGCAGGCAGGTTTTCGGAAGATCAGTTGTCATTGGTCATCAATACAGCACGATTGCGCGGCCGGGGCCACCGTGACAGTCGCGAATCTTCACTGCGGCAAACAGAAAGTAAGCGTCCTGGTTATCGGGGATGCTGTCCACGTTGTGCAGGAATTCCACTCCGACCATGTTGTGGCTTCCCAGCGCCCAGTATGTTTTCAGAGCTCGCCGACGATCGACGCCGCCCAGATCCGGAGCGTCCGTCGCGACGCAGCGGATGCCTTTGTTCTTCAGGTAGACGATGGCGCCCGGACCTGGTGCAGGCCATCCTTCGCTGTTGCCCTGCAGCGGATCTGACCAGGCGCCGGCGTCATCGGGTTGAGCACGCAGATGTCTGTCCAGATGTCCGGTCTGAAACAAAACGATGTCGCCTGGCTTAAGTTTTCCGTTGGCCTGTTCCGCCGCTTGAATATCCGACACGGTTATTTCCGGAGACGCGGGCCACGAGTTTTGTGCAGTGCTGTCCACCAGCGAGCGGACATCAATGACACGTACAGGCCCGCACGTCCACTGCAGCGGTACCTGATCCGTGGTCACGCTGCTGGTGCCCCGCGGGCCGTATTTGGTTTCATACTCCTCCAGCCAGCCACGAACTTCCGGAGCATAGGCCGGTTTTTCACCGTCCGCGGGTAGCGCGAATGACGGAGGAACGAGGTGGGCACCGGCCATCGAATCCATCAGGTGTGTGTGGTGCCACATGTCCAGATACTCGGAGTACAGGAAGTCGACTTTCAGATACGCCTGTCGATGATTGCCTGTGCCGTGTCCGGGGGATGTCAGTGGAAGTTTCGGCGACAACGTGGGAGACAGATCGACCGCACGTTTGTTTCGGCAGGACTCGATTAATCGACGTGGCAGTTCACCACCGGCGATCGCGAAGGCTCGGCCTTCACTGTATGGTCCATCTTTATGCTTTGGGGCCAGCTGACAATAGAAGGCCCCGGTGGCAGGCAGTGCGCCCAGTCCGGTTGCTCCTTCGGTCCAGATCATGCCATACTTCAGTCCTGCATAGTGCGTCGGTTCTGCCAGGTCGGGCAGTGCCCCCATACTGGCGCTGTCTGTACCGAGTGTCATGACGCCGCGCGACGCGAGCAGTTCCATGCAGTCGGGGTCAGGATCAGGATAGCCCGGCGTCTTGCGGTCCAGCACGTCGGCGATGTACCGGCGTCCTTCGGGAAGAGGTTGATAATATCTGTCGGAATAGTCGCTGCGAAACAGCACAACGTCACCGAACCGAACCTTGCGATGTTTCTTCTCAAATCGTTCCACATGTTTGCGCTGCACCAGCGGACTGACCCCTTTGGCCGCTTTGGCCAGCAGATCGCGGACGTCCACCACGCAGGCTTCACCGCCGAACTGCCACGGCTCGATCTTGTCGGTGTACGCTAATCCGAGTTCTCCGGATTTGGGGCGATTCAAGTCGGGACGAGCGACCGAATGAGGAGGCACGTCCAGCTGCGTGCCCGTGTTTCCGTCAATCAGCAACACGTCAATATTGTACGCACTGTCCGGACCAATCGTCCGCTGATGGGTGATCTGAAACCGTGGAAAAGGATTCGACGGCCACGTTGCAGGATATTCGGGCGCGACCAGCAGAGAGCAGTCAAGAAATTGAGGCTCGTCGGCAGGGAGAGTCGGGCACAGGCAACACGCAATTGGCAACACGCAGCGAAGTGTCAACTTTGCGCCTACACCGTCTGACACTATTGGCATTTCGGTCTCCCCTCGAATTCTGTGCCTGCCCCACCAAGTCGCCCGCATCTTGACAAGATCTGATTGTCTGATAATCTAAATGCTTAACGGGCGGCAATCAAGCCGACGGCAACATTACTTCTTTCACCCACAGGATGCTGCGTCGTTGTCCGTTTACCTAAGACGCCGGACCAGAAAGCGTCGCCTGTATTTCGCCGCAGCTTTAATGGACCGTCGAGTACGGCGGAGAACCTGATGCTGAAGACTCTGCCCAAACGTAAAATTCGTGATGTGATCGCCGAGCAACTTAAGTCGCACATCGTTTCTGAAGGCCTTGTTCCCGGCGACAAACTGCCGAACGAAACGGAACTGGCCGAACAGTTCGGCGTTAGTCGGCTGAGTCTGCGTGAAGCCACAAAGGCGCTTGAGTTTCTGGGCATCGTCGAATCCCGCACCGGAGTCGGCCTGACGGTCGGTCATATTGACATGGATCGTGTGACGGGCCATCTCGGGTTTCATCCGGCGTTGCACCGTGTTGATGATCCGCTGCCGCTCATTGAATCGCGAATTGTGATTGAAACAGGCGTACTGCCTCACGTTGCCCGGCGGATGTCGGAGGAATCGTCCATCCACGAAACGCTGCAGGAAATCGTCGATCGGTTTCGGTCGGCTCGTAAGCTTCAGCAGTGGATTGATCTGGACATCGAATTCCATCGTACACTGCTGGACGCCAGTGGACTGTCGCCACTGGTTGCTTTCAGTGATCTGCTGCAGGTGTTCTTTCAGCAGTTTCGCGACAGCATCAAGACCGCCGAATGGAAGGCGGGCATCGCCAGTCATCAACGGATCATCGACTGTCTGCAGCAGGGCGACGTTCAAAATGCCGTCGCTGAATTACGCGACCACATCGGCAGTCACAAGGGACGAATGAAGGGGCGGAGATGAAAGGGGTTCTTGTGAACAAGCGTTGCTTTCCGATGTGGGGCGGCGAAAGTGGACTTGTTCGGACCGTTGCAGGACTGTTGCTGGCATCAGTGTTATGCAATGGCGGTCTGATATTGGCAGATGAACGGAACGCTGCAGCAGCCGATGCTGAATACCGCACGTCCATCCGTCCGCTGCTGGATCGTTACTGCTTTGAGTGTCATGCGGACAGTGTGACAGAAGCAGAGATTGATCTGGGCGCCATAAAGACATTGCCTCAGGCACGCGAGAACGTCCAGGCATGGGTGAAAGTTCGTGACACGTTCGATACTCAACAGATGCCGCCGAAGAATTCCAGACAGCCCACTGAAGCGGAAGCAACACAGTTGCGCACGTGGGTTCGTGGATTTCTGGCAACAGAAGCGAAAGCTCAGGCCGGTGATCCTGGGCCGGTCGTACTCAGGCGGCTGAGTAATGCGGAATACACCTACACGATTCGAGATCTGACCGGAGTGTCGTCGCTGGATCCCACGGACGAGTTCCCGATTGACGGAGCGGCTGGCGAAGGTTTTACGAACGTCGGCAGCGGGCTGGTGATGTCGCCGTCGTTGGTGCAGAAATATCTGGATGCAGCCAAGGGAATTGCAAAGCATGCTGCGTTGTTTCCGGACGGTATTCGCTTCACACCCTTTCAATCGCGGCGTGACAATACAGACGACCTGATGGCCCGGATACGCGAGTTCTACGCACGCTATACGACTGGCAGCAGTGGTACGTCGGTGAACCTGCAGGGCATCAGATTCGAAACAAATCAGGGCGGAGTGTTACCGATCGCTGATTACATCGCGGCGACAGTGACTGAACGAGAGGCGATTCGAGCCGGTACGAAAACTGCGGCCGACGTCGCCCGCGAAACGGGACTTAGCCCGGTGTACCTGGAAACACTGTGGCGAACTCTGAACGACAGGAAGAAACCCGACTCATTTCTGCTGCAGCAACTTTGCGATCGCTGGCAGCGTGCTGAAGCGGATGATGTTGCCGCCCTGGTGAAGTACATCGCAAAGTGGCAGCCGCTGTTGTGGAAGTTTAACGTTGTTGGTCACCTGGGCCGCGAGGGGGCACCGCAGGCGTGGATGGAACCCATCGCGCCCGTGACTGAACGCCAGGAATTTCGTCTTAAGCTGCCGGCTGCAGTGAACGGCGAAGACGTCGTTGTGTATCTGTCGGCAGGTGATGCTGGCGACGGTCATGACAACGATTTCGTGTTGTGGCGTGACATGCGGCTGGAAGCGGCTGGACAGCCAACGGTCAGTCTGCGCGATGCCCGCGGCACGTTTGAACGCGTCCGGCAACTGCGTCAGGAAGCGCTGGCCGAAACGGCGAAGTACCTTTCGGCGGCAGCGGACCTGACCGATGATGCCGACGTTGTTCACATTGCCGGGAAATACTCTGTTAAGCACGAGCTGTTGCAGGCTTGGCTGAACTACCTGGCCATCGGCGGCGCCGTCGAAGTTCAGGGGCGGTTCACGGAGAAGTTCTTCAAGGCATCCAATTACGAATTCGTGAATGGCTGGCACAAAGGCGGACTGCCTTCTTTAATGGCGAATTCATCTGATCAGCAGGTTCGAATTCCGGGCATTTCTCGACCGCATGGTTTGGTCGTTCACCCAACACCGACAGAGTTCGTGGCGATTGGCTGGCGCAGCCCGATTGATGGTGTCGTGCAGGTCGAAGCTTCGCTGTCGGACGCCCATCCGGAATGTGGTAACGGTGTTGAGTGGTTTGTGCAGCATTCAACAGCGCAATCGATGTCGACATTGATGAAGGGCGAAATTCCTGTCGCCGGTACGGCCACAATGCCGCCCAGGTCCGTAGCTGTCGGGAAGGGAGAATTAATTTCGCTAATCATCGGGCCACGGGACGCCAGTCACAGTTGCGACCTGACCGCGATTGATCTGACCGTCACGGAAACCACGGGCGAAAAACGAATCTGGGATGCGGGTAAGGACAATACCGCCGACATCGGTGCCGGTAATCCTCATGCTGATCAGTTTGGCAACAACGACGTCTGGCACTTCTATCACGGAGCGATGTCCGGTCGGGAAACGAAGGAGTCAAAGAAGACGGTCGTGCCTGCCGGATCGCTGCTGGCCCGATGGATAGCGGAAGCCGACTCTGGCAAACGCAGCGCACTTGCGGAACAGGTTGCGGCGTTGGCCACCGGAGTGCCACCATCGGACGATCAGAAAAATTCTCCGGACGGAGTTCTGTTCCAGCAGTTGCGGAATTTTGCCGTGCCGCTGGATGGTGAACTGATGAAAGATGTTACCGCCGACCCGCGTTTTGGCACTCATCCGCTGGGACACGCCACTGATCCCAATCATCTTGTTGTGCAGGCTCCGGCCACGATCGAATTTCGAATTCCTGCTGAGATTGCCGCAGGCCGCGAGCTGGTCGTCGCCGGAATGTATGACGTTGGACACGGCCGTGAAGGAACCACTCAGCTGCATGTCGGCACGACCCCGTCGGCAGATCAGGGGTTGTTGGGCAACACGGTTATCTGTGTCGATGGCAGCGAAGCGCGAAAGCGCGTGGAAAACGCTCTGACTGAATTTCGCGAGCTGTTTCCGATCGCCATGTGTTACACACGCATCGTTCCTGTGGATGAAGTTGTGACAGCGATGCTGTTCTACCGCGAAGACGATCTGTTTAAACGTCTGATGCTGGACAAGGCGCAGGTGGCGCAGCTGGACCGACTTTGGGATGAACTTCTGTATGTCAGCGAGGAACCTCTGAAGATGGTTGTGTCGCTGGAACAGATTCGCGAGTTTTCTACTCAGGATCGCCAGGACCTTGTGGGGCCATGGGACAAAATGAGACCGCTCGTGTTGGCTCGAGCCGAAGCATTCCGCAAACGTGTGATCGAAACTGAGCCGACGCATCTGGAGTCAGTCCTCAGGTTCGTCGGCCGCGCATGGCGACGACCGCTGACGGACATTGAGCAGCAGAGTCTGCGTAACTTGTATCGCCAGCTGCGAGATACCGAGCTGGCGCACGAGGAAGCGATTCGGCTTGTTATTGCGCGGGGACTGACGTCGCCCGCATTTCTTTATCGTCTGGAAACGCCGGCCTCCGGATCCGGCGCAGCGCCCGTCACGGATCTCCAACTGGCGAATCGGCTGAGTTATTTTCTGTGGTCGTCTATGCCTGACGATGAGCTTGGTGCGGTCGCCGAAGCAGGTCGATTAGTTGCCGAAGACGGTGAACTTCTGCGACAAACCCGCCGCATGCTGAGACATGCCAGGACTCGTCGCGTGGCCGTTCACTTTGCATGTCAGTGGCTGCATCTTCGTGACTTTGATCAGAACGACGACAAGAACGAAAAACTATACCCTGAATTCGCTGGGCTTCGCGGGGACATGTATGAAGAGACCGTGCGGTTTTTTGAGGACATGTTTCGAAATAATGGATCCATCCTGGACCTGCTGAACGCCGACCACACGTTCTTGAATGAGTCCCTGGCAAAGCACTACGGCATTGATGGCGTCACTGGATCGGAATGGCAACGCGTGCCGGGCATGCGCGGTCGGCAGCGTGGTGGTATCCTTGCGATGGCAACGTTTTTGGCCAGTCAGTCGGGGGCTTCACGCACCAGTCCGATTTTGCGTGGCAACTGGGTTTCAGAAACACTGCTGGGCGAACCACTTCCCCGGCCTCCCGTGGGTGTGCCTCTGTTACCCGAAACCGTTCCGACCGGCCTGACAGCCAGGCAGCTGATTGAACAGCATTCGTCCGATCCCGCGTGCGCCAAGTGTCACGCCCGGATTGATCCGTATGGGTTTGCTTTGGAACAGTACGATGCCGTAGGCCGTGTGCGGTCTGACGACGCGGACACCAGAACAACCCTGTTCGAAGGACAGACGATTGATGGGCTTGACGGCCTTCGTGACTATCTGGCAACTGAGCGGCGCGACGATGTTGTTCGCAACTTTTGCCGCAAGCTGCTGGGTTTTGCGCTGGGTCGCGAAGTGCAGCTGTCCGACGAGCCGTTAATTGACGATATGCTGAAAAAGCTGAATTCCAGTGACCACCAATTCCATGTTGCGGTAGAATCCGTCGTACTCAGCAAACAGTTTCGCGAGATTCGCGGACACAACAATGAGAACTGACATGACTACACATCATTTTTCACGTCGAACGATGCTTCATGGTCTTGGTGTCAGCATGGCCCTGCCGTGGCTGGAATCGACGCTGGTCTGGGGCGATGACGCAAAAGGCAAACAGGACGGCAGCCAGGCACCCACTCGCATGGCTATTCTGTTTTCGGGTTGTGGCTATCACAACCAGGAATGGTGGGCGAAGGGTGAAGGCCCGGACATGGAACTTGGAAAGGTTCTGCGTCCGCTGAATGACTTTCGTGATCAGATGGTCTTCATCAAAGGGCTGTACAATGCGGAAGCGTTGAAGGGCAATATCCACAGTTCACAGACAGGTAACCTGCTGTCCGGCGCACCGCTGAGTGCAGGCGGCACGATTCGCAGCGGCACAAGCGTGGACCAGCTTGTTGCGCAGGAGATCGGCCGGCAGACAAAACTGCCGAGCCTCGTGCTGGGCTGTGAGAAAGCCAATCCGTCGGTCCACAAAAACTATTCGATGCTGTATAGCTCGCATATTTCGTGGAGCAGCCCAACCACGCCGACACCGCTGGAAGTCTACCCGGCATTAGCCTTTGACCAGTTGTTCAAAGATAGCGCGGAGCGTGGTGACAAGAGTGTACTGGATGCCGTGCTGGCAGACGCGAAGGATTTTCGACGTGGCATCAGTCAGCTGGATCAGCAAAAGCTGGACGAGTATCTGAACTCTGTGCGCGAGGTCGAACAGCGAATCAAACGTGCTGGAGATCGAGGAGAGCTGCAGGGCTGGCGACCAACTTTGACAGAACCCAACATGCCTCGGCCGAAGGACGGCTACCCACAGGACATCGTTGAGCACATGCGTTTGATGTCGGACATTCTGGTACTGGCCTTTCAGACAGATACCACTCGCGTCTGCACGTTGAAGCTGAACAACGATCATGGTACGCTGCGATTTCCGCATCTGAATGTCGACTACATGATCCATCACCTGCTGTCGCACAACGATACAGACGACTGGCTGAAGGTGAATCAGTTCTTCCTGGAACAGATGGCCTATATCGCCGGGCGGATGCGTGATATCCAGGAAGGTGATCGAACGCTGCTGGACAATTCCATGCTGATGTTGTGTTCCAGCATGTTGAATGGTCATCACGACGCCACAAAACTTCCGGTTGTGATGCTGGGCGGTGGTGGCGGTCGTATCAAGGGCGGCCAGAATCTGGATTACCTCGACAAACCCGATCGCCAGATGTCTCGACTGTACCTCAGCATGATGGACAAAATGGGCGTGCATCGTGACCAGTTCGGTGACGCCACAGAACCGCTTGACCAGGTATGACAGAGGCAGGCCAGACCGAGCGAAGCGCTGTTCCGGCTCGATAGCTGACTGCAGTAATCACCACATTGCCGGAGCGGCGTCGCTGCGCTCCTGGATTCCGGCCTACTTCTCTAGGGCTCTGCTGTCCGCACAACGGTTCGTTCACTGACCAGGACCCACGCGGCGATTGTTACCAGATGAATAATGCTGGCAGCACTCAGCCACAGGTGATAGTTCGGCAGCTTTGAATCATAGGCACTGGGGTCACCCGTCATGACCCACAGTGGCAGGACGAACTGAACCAACAGACTCAGTAGAGCCACCAGCCCAACGGCTTTCAGCCACGATGGGCGTTGTTTCGCTGCGGGCGGAGCTGTTTCGACAGGGCGCGTAACTGGTTCGCCCGATTCTTCGACGACCGGTGCTGATGTCCGTGCTCCGGCTGCTGCTGCGAAGACTGTGTACAGCGCTGCCGAGACGAACCACAGCGGTATGGCGATGAAGAATTCGTGCAGTGCTTCAGAAAACCACAATCCCAGCGCGATGCTGACTGAGATCACCCACGCAGATAACGCTGGCACGCTGATCGTCTTTCCTGTTGTGCTGAACCAGAACTGACACAGCCCCAGCCGCGGAAACAGCCAGTGCTCCACAAAGACGATTGCTCCCACGGGTGACAGCAGGATGCCGAACAGAGCCACAAAGCTCAGCAGTTTGGTAAAGACGAACGGAAAGCAGGCCACAACTGTGGTGGCGATTCCCGCCAGCAGAGTCACCAGCCAGCGAGGCCAGCCAGGCGTAACTGCCTGCAGAGCCAGACCGGCTCGATACAGTGTAGGATTTGATGTCGCCCAGCCGGCAATGATCACTGCCAGAACTCCGGAAAGTCCCAGCGACTGGAACGCAACTTCACCAGCGTCCAGTTCGGCGAGTGGACGTTTCAGGATCAACGCCGCAGCCGCCCCCATCACACCGGCGCAGACCCAGGCGGCATAGTGCCCAAGATACATGCCGCACGCTGATAACAGTCCATACCTGGCTTTGGGCGCGAAACGAAGAACGGCCATGTCTGACAGACCTACGTGAAATGCAAGATTGCAAATCCATGCGAAGGCGATGATGTGCCAGACGCCAAGACCGCTTTCCGGATCACGCAGCCAGATCTGTTCCTGTGCGATCCTCCATAAATCGGCGACTCCGCCGATGGCACCCATGCCGGGAGACGCGTTCGCCAGAACGGGAAGCATTCCCACGGCGCCCGCAGCAAACATAGCGAACAGCCACGGAACACAGACTTCAGAAAACTGAGCCAGCCGTTTGAATCCCAGAATCGCCACACTGACGACGACGGCTCCCACGACCAGTACGATGAATACGAACCGCAGGTCCTCTGGATACCATTTCGTTTGCGGTGGAATGCCGAACGGAATTCGAATGGCCGATGCGGAGACGGTAATCATTGTGCCGGACAGAATGCAGAACAGAAATGCATTCAGCACGTTGTACACAGCGGTGACGCCCGGGCCGGCAATTTTTCGCAGATACCAGTACAGTGTCAGTCGCGTCTGTACAGCAATCGGGGCACAGATAAACGTCCACGACAGCACCGCCAGTGCGTTGCCGATCAGCAGGCCGATCAGCACATCCGCCGCACTGGCTCCCCACGCCACGAAAGCCGCACCGATCACAAATTCTGTGCCGGCCACATGTTCGCCGCCAAACAATGCGGCAAAGTGACGCCCGCTTTCCAGCTTGTCCTCAGAGACTGGTTCACGCTCGAACTCGTAAAGAGCATCAACGCGATCTGTGATGGATTCAGGTTGGTTCATCTGGGTGGACTCAGCCTTCTGTTCGTGAATTATTTATCGAACGGCGTGGTGAACTCATAGTTTCCGGACCCAAGTTTGACGATCGCTGTGTCCTGCTGCAATTCTACCAGCGTCGCACCCTGTGATTCTGAGATTCGTTTGCCGGATTCACGGACCTGATTCGGTGAAATCGAAGGGACGTATGCTGTTGCCGTCGAGTTGGGTGGCACAACAATTCGCCAGCGCAGTTGTCCATCGCTGATCTTCCAGTCGCTTTCGATCTTTCCGTAAACGCCGACGTGTGATGCACGGGTCCACGTCAGGTCGTCCATAGGTCGAGGACGCAGGATGATGTGCTTAAAGCCGGGGTGTACCGGGTCGTAGTTGATTCCGCCGAGTGTCTGATAGCACCAGGCCTCGAAATTTCCCGACAGAATCTTCTGGCTTTCGCCGTTCATGCCACCGTCCTGAGTATCGGTGTCCCAGCGTTCCCATGAAGTGGTCGCTCCTTTGCTGATCATGTATCCCCAGCTCGGTCGTTCCGTTCGCGTGGCGATTTGGTACGCGACTTCAGGGTGTCCGATGTCTGTCAGCACCTGCATCTGCCACTGCGTACCGACCAGACCGACTGACGTGTGCCCCTTGTGTTTCACCTTGATGTCGCTGGTCAGATGGTCAACAACGCGCTGTCGCTGTGATTCCGGCACCAGGCCAAATGCCAGCGGCATCACACTCGAACACTGAGTTGCACTTTCGTAGGTGCCGGTGTCGGAGTCGAAGAATCGCTGGTTGAAGCCAACATGAATGCGTGCGGCCAGTGCACCAAAATACTTTTCGTCAGCGGCGTTGCCGGTAATCCGAGCTGCTCGTTCCACAATACGGCAGTTGTTGTACAGATACGCCGTTCCCAGCAATGGCCGTGACGTCGCGCCGTGGTTGCGGCTGTTCGCACCGATGGATGCTGTGTCGACCCAGTCTCCGTAGGTGCAGTGATCCATCGTGTTATCGGGCTTCAGATTTTTTCGCTCGTGATACAGCACGAACGCTTTCATCATGTCATAGTTGTCACGCAGCGGACGATCGTCACCGTAGAAGTTGTAGTACCAGTCGGGAATGATGGTGACCACACTGGGCCAGATAATGTCCTTGCCGTTGAACTTCCAGTAGGGCGGCAGAATTTCCTGCAGGCTGCCGTCATCTCCCTGATGCATTCGGTAGTTGTGCAGAAAATGTTCGTAGAACCGAGCAACGTTGAAGGCCCAGCCTTCACTTTCTGATGTCCGGGCCGGATGTCCGGACCATGGCATGCGTTCGTCCCGGTCCGGTTCCATCGGCACACTGCGATTCTGCAGCCGAGTTCCCCAGCGTGCGTTCAGGTAGACTCGGTTGACCAGGTCGTTCGAGCATTCGAATTCACCGACCGGGGCATGGTCCGTGTGAGTGACCAGGCCGGCGAAGTTATCTTCCGTTGGTGTGCCCGGGAAACCTTCCACCTGAACCCATCGCGTGGCGTTGCCTCGATATCGTGGATGCCAGACTTCAACGCACTGGCCCTTTAGTGTGTAGACATCGGTATTCTTTGCGCTGCGGTCATTGATGTAGTTCAGCGTCCCGTCGGGCAGCACGTTGAAGCTTGTCCGCATGCTGACTCGCTGTCCCGCAGGTCCCGTGACCTTCAGTCGCACGACTCCGTAGAATGCCTGCCCGAAGTCCACCATCCAGATGCCAGGCTTCGGCTGAACAATCTGCACGGGCTTGAGCACTTCGGTCACCCGAATCGGCTCGATCATCTGAGCTTCAAGCTGGCCACCCGGTGGCTTGACGACCTGCGCGGGTTGCCAGTCGGTATCGCTAAATTTGGCGGTGGCCCAGCCAGGCATCTCCATTTGTGCGTTGTATTCTTCTCCATCAAATTCGTTGCTGGCACGCAACGGACCATTGGTCGTCAATTTCCAGTCTTTATCCGTAACGATCGTCTGTTCTGAACCGTCCGCATATTCGACGTGAATCTGTCCGATCATGCGTGGCGTGCCGTACGAGTGCATTGGCATCGGGTGCTGCGATCGAGGTGCGAAGAATCGCCCGTTGCTCAAAACGGCGCCCACGACGTTTGAACCGGAACGCATGGCCTCCGTAATATCAAACGTGACGTACAACATTCGTTTGTCATACCCGGTGAGCGCCGGATTCATCAGCTGGTCGCCGATCAGTTGTCCGTTGACGTGCAGGTCGAAGAAGCCAAGACCGCAGACGTACGCTGTTGCTCGGCGCACCTGTTTGTCTGCCGGCGATTGAAACTGGTGCCGTACATAACGTCCTGGCAGTCGTCGATGTTCTGAATGCCAGCGATCACCCCACGGAATGCCCCAGGGGCTGATGCCGGCTTTTCCGAGTTCCATGGCAGGTACCCAGTCAGGCCCTGTGAAGGTCGCTGTCTGCCATCCGTCCGCTGCGGACTTCGCGGACTTCCAGTTGCTGTCGGAATGGACAACCATTGGCGGTCCGGATGCGAATTCGATTCGCACTGCACCGATCCATCCACCAGGGTTATTCGGCACGTCGGCGTTGCCGTTTGTGACGGTGGCCGCCAGCTGATTGATTCCGGGTTTGATGCTGCCCGTCAGATCCGCACCGACCAGATTCGGATGTCCATTGCCGATTCCGACAAGTGCACCGTTTACATACATCGTGACCGAATCGTCACCCGCACAGAACGCGAGTGCTCGAGTGATTCTGCGGTCATTGGGCACGACGATATCGCGTCGGAAGTAACGAGTTTCCACTGGCGCGTCGAATGCCGCGTTGCCTTCCGGATACCACAACCAGTTGGCCGCTTTGATATCGGTGATTTCGATACCTGGATCGTCGACCTGATCGAGCCCAATCCACATTGCGTTCTTCCATTCTGCTGGCGTCAGCAGACCCATTGACCAGCGTGCTGGGCGACTCCATGCAGATGGATTTCCGTGCTCGTCCCAGACGCGAACCTTCCACCAGCATTCCGTTCGTGAATTAAGTGGCTTGCCTGCATAAGCAACAAGGTGAGACTTGTCTGAGGTGACTCGCTCAGAGTCCCACAGGTCTGCTCGATTCTGCTGCAGCAGAGAACGTTTGCTGGAAACGAGGACATGATAGGCCGATTGACTCTGGCCGCGCTGCACGTTGTCAGTCGCAGCAAGTTTCCAACTCAAGCGAGGCCGAAGGTC
>JAQWLN010000259.1 GCA_029247265.1 Fuerstiella sp. | reverse complement strand
GCCAGTTCATTGAAGGCGCGACGAGATCCTCGTTGGGACCGATTCATGGGATCACCACAAACTCAGGGCTGTTGATCAGGGCCCACAACACGTCTTCCACACGTTCGCGAAAATCGTTCGTCAGGCGAGATGTTGGCGGTTCACCGCGAGACACCCGCTGCTGCGCTGCCAGCATCAGGCGCGTTTGCTCTGCCTCAAGGTGTTTACGCCAGTCCGGTTGAAACGTGGTTAACGGCTCGATCGCACGGGCAGGTTTTCCCGTGCGGCGCTGCTCGAACCCCGGCCGCAGTAACTTTGTAATTTCCAGCTGTTCCTCTTCGTCCGGCGGTCGTCCCAATACGGTGAGGAATAACCGATCGACGAGCGTCGATACCGGCATTTCCTGCAAACACAGTTCGGTGATCGCGCTTCGTTCCGACAGCCGTGTGATGCGTTGAGATAATAATCCGTTGAAAATCATCAGCGGTTGCAGCGCTGATGTCGTCAGTTCACGTTCGCTGCGAGGTTGCTGGCGACTTCCATTCCAACCGAACGCCGTCATCACATCCACAATCGTCTGACAGACCGGCATGCCCAGCGCAGGTCGGTCTCGTTCATTGGGCAGTGCCGCAAACTGCCATGCTCGGTGTGGTTGAGGCAGCTGAACGGCTCCCGGATCCGTCGCATGAACACCGAGCGTTTCCGCCTGAAACTCCTTGCCAACGGCGACAAACAGAGAATCAATCAGTTGTTCGGCCGTCATGCGTTGGCGACGTTTGCGCGGCTGCTGCCATGTCTGCGAACTGAGAATCCTTCGAGCCAGAGTTTTCACGTTGTAGCCGCTCGCAACGAATCCTGCGCTCAGGTGTCGGAGAAGTTTCGGGTGGGACGGTGTTGGAGATTCGTTCCAGTGATCAACGGGTTCGACCAGTCCTGTCCCGAAGTATCGTTTCCACATTCGATTCACGAATACGTCTGAGAAACGGCGGTTCCGGGGAGAGGTGATAAGCGCTGCCAGTTGTCCTCGCGGACCTGGTTGAATCGTCTTCAGTGAGGACTCGTCGTGGAGTTCGCTCAGCCAGTGCGATGACAATCCATCTGGCTGAATTGTCTGTCCGGCGACCAGCGACGTCGTAATCACGCCCTGCTCGTGTGTCTTGCCGATGGCTGCGACACTGCTTTCAGGAATGACCAGAGGTCCCGCGTTCAGGTACGCTGCCAGTTGAAACAGGTCCGCCTGCAGAAACTCGTCAACCGGCGAATCGTGGCAACGCGCACACGTCAGATCGACCGCGGCAAACGCCTTCATCGCAACATTGGACCGCATCGCCATCGGTGCGTCGTTACCAGCCGCCAGTGCAAAACCGGCTGGTCCGTCGTCAGCCGCGTCGGCGGAACTGCGATTTTCCATCAAAATCAGTTCGGTCGCGAAACGGTCGAACGACTTGTTGTCCCGAAACGACTGATAGATCCACTGTCGGAACGCGCCCGAGTTGTTAAGCGTCGGGAATACCACCGATGGGTTCTCCGCCAGCACATCCTGCCAATAGCTGACCCACCCATCGCCCCATTCGGTCGATTCCAGCATTTGATCGATCATCTGCGCGCGCTTGTCCGGTCCGTTATCGTCTCGAAAGGACATCACTTCGTTTAGATCGGGAATGCGACCTCGCACCGCCAGTGACAGGCGTCGCAGAAACGCAACATCGTCAATTGACTGTCCGCCTTTGTTAAGCAAACTGTCGCTGGCCCCCTCACCCGGGCGATCCGCCGTCCAACCCATCGCCTCTCGCTGAGCCCACCGGTGCCGATCTTCCCAGAATGCCTCGAGGCGTTGTGCTTCCATCACGTCGGCGTTAACCGTCTGCTTCAAAGATGCCTGGTCCGTGCGCAGAAATTCATCAACGCTCAACGGTCGCGGTACCATCCGTACTTCATCAATGAAGCCGTGAAATCCGCGATCGACCTGCTCACCTTTTCGAAGTCGTGCGCCGATGGCGAAAGGTGCCGGCCCCGAAGGACGCAGCGTATTCTGATCCGACTGTCCGCCGAGAAACACTTCGCCCGTAAGTTCGTAATCCAGGTACCAGCGAATTCTTGCCGCCGCAGCTGTCCCTTCGTGCACCAAAGCGAAATGGTGCCAGTGGTCTGGAACGACGGGCTGATCGCCCATGCCAAAACTTCTTCCCTCGAAGCCCTCCAGTTCCACGCTCAAGCGAGGCATTCCTTCAGCGTCAGCGACCAGCCCAATGGCCAGTCGCGTCCAGTCCCCCTTGTCGAAGGCAAACTGAGTCAGTAGACGATCGGCGATTCCTGTCTCGGACAGAAAGGTGTTGGTTGCTGGCGACAGAAAGAAGCCTTCCCACGTGAAGTTCTCAGCAAATCCGCCTGCGTTACCGGGGCCGGCGTAAGCAATCGCAGTGTCGCCGTCAAACTGCGCGCAGGAATCATTCGGCAATGTCAGAGGGCCGGTCAGTGCCCCCGCAGACAGCATGGCACGTCGAACTCCGTGCGTCCGAATTGGTTCGGCGGGTGACGTTGCATCCGTCTCAAACCGAAAATGGAACGCCTGTGGTTCATCCGCCTGCACTGTGCTGCCGAACGGACAGCTTTGAATGACCAGCCCGAACGACAGAATGAACTCGATGCGGCTGATTTTCAGCGTGTATGGCGTTTCAAACATAGCGACGTTCAGTTCAAATCGGGCGAATACTGGGGGGTCAGTGACAGAGTCAACCAAGTGGGTGAATCCACCGTGTCACTTATCCGGGACGATGTTTCCATCGGCAGAGATTTCAGCGAATAGTCGTCCTGAATGCAGATGTACGCGCCAAAGTTACCACGAGCGACCATGCTAACCTTCTGTGGCGCAATTGTTCTGTCTGGAGAGCATAGCGAAGGCTGAAATACTGACGCGTGTTCCAATAACATGCGACTGATTGGACACACAATGCACCTGTTTATCAGCGCAATTGAGCCGGTGATTCCGTCACCCCCGGCGGCTCTGTTGATAATCTGGTCACTTACGCGTACGTTTATGGGCAGCCGAGGCCAACGAATCAACACTGACATGGAGATTTCATGCTCAATATTCCGATCATCCGCTGGGGCGAAACCTACGACTCTTTCGATCTGGACGAAGTGCTGCACTTTGCCACGGGGGAACCGATCGCGAAGGTGAGCCAGACCAACGCCGGCATCATTTCATTACACGCGACATGAAGAAGGCGAGTAATGCCCGCGCCATTCTGCGCGAGATCCCGTGCAGCGAGTTATTGAAGTGCCTGGGCAAAGCGGCGGATCTCTATGAAAGTGCAACGTTGCCCATCGGCGATGGGACTCAGACACCTGACGAGTTTGCTCATCAGCAGTCGGCCAGCACCGGACTGCCTGACACGTGGTTTGGATCTGGACATCCTCACGCGGGGCTGCGGCATTGAAGACCGAGGAGTGGTCTTAAGCTACCAGGCGCAGACATCGGTCCTCAGCGCTGTCCTACCGTCGAACTCACCCGGCGTTCATACGTTGTGGTTACCTGCAATTCCTTTGCAGATGGGGCTTGTGCTGAAGCCTGGTCCGCAGGAACCATGGACGCCCTACAGAATGATGGCGGCATTCGTGGAAGCCGGTATTCCGAAGGAAGCTTTTGCGATGTACCCCGGCGGGGCTGATGCTGGTGCGGCTCTGCTGGCGGCGGCCGATCGTTCGATGATTTTTGGTGGTACGCCAACGGTCGATCGGTACCGAGGCAACCCATCCGTTCAGGCTCACGGACCTGGATTCTCAAAGATTCTGCTCGGCGATGACTGCGTGGACGACTGGGAACAGTATCTCGATCTGATGGTCGAAAGTATCTACATCAACAGTGGACGTGGATGCATCAATTGTTCAGGAGTCTGGGCTTCGCGACACACAAAAGAAATTGCTCAGGCGATTGCCGAGAAGATCGGGCCGATCGAAGCGAAGCCACCGACCGATCCCGAGGCTGGTCTGGCCGCTTTCACCGTGGACGGCCAGGGTCAGGGAGTCTGGGGCATGATCGAAGGTGATCTGGGCGAGGAAGGTGTGACCGACATGACGGCGCAGTACGGTCCTCGACTGGTTGAACAGGAACGCTGCTCGTATCTGCGTCCCATGATCGTTCACTGCGACTCACCCGACCGTGACATGGCGCACAAGGAATACATGTTCCCGTTCTCGACAGTCGTGGAATGTCCTCAGGATCAGATGCTCGCAAAAATCGGGCCGACCCTGGTATGCAGCGGCATTACCAATAACGAGCAGTTGAGTCAGAGTCTGACCGACGCCACACACATTGACCGACTGAACATCGGAGCGATTCCGACCAGCAAACTAAACTGGCTGCAGCCCCATGAAGGCAGCATTATCGATTTTCTGTTCCGCTCACGTGCTTATCAGGTAACTGAGGAACGACAGGCGAGACTGTAAGCCTTGAATTCTGCACTAAGGATGCTTCAATTCGATCCGGTCAATCGCCACGAACTCTCCATCCCCGGCGATGTCATGAAGTACTCTAAGTTTCAGAAACCGAGCAACATGATCAGCGGGGATTATTCCGGAACCGTGGTCTGTATACTTCAGACTGCCCGCAGTTCGTGAAGCAATTTGGTAACTGTGCGCGTCCATGTCGACTGTGAGACGCAGGACGATGGGGGAATCAAGCCGGTCGCTCTGTGTAAGAATTGTTGAGCGTACATCACTGCCTCCACCCGGAGCTTCACCGCGCAGGATGATGTTCCCCTGACCTTCCCGGCCAAAGATCATTTTGGCAGTTGTGTCTGCCGTTTTGTTGCGGGTAAAGCCGATCCCTAACTGCTCATTGCGTTGTGCACCAGCGAAAGATGCGGAGGCAATTTTGACCGCGACCGAAAGGTGGCCGGAAGAGACTGAATCAGGGCCTAGCGGCAGATAGGTCTCGTGCGACGTGTCAGCTGCATCGACATGGATGACGAACTGATCCTTGCCGTCGGTCGTGCAATCGGTGAGGTCGGTTGACCACTTTGTCTGCAACGTCCCACTGTGCGTCGATGCGGTTAGTCCTCTGCCCGCGGCTTCAGAAAAGTCCCAGACCGCCAGCGTGCTGGTGGAAACTGCTGCCGGTCGGCCGCTGCGACGGTAGTCAGCGACACCGATGACCGTGTGTGTTTCATGATCGACGCCAATGGAATGAGCGGAGCCCTGTGTGGTGCGGCTTTCCAGTTGATGGCCGGCGCGGCGTAACCGTTCCACGGCGCCGGAATACGGATCGTCACCCATGTCTTCCAGGTAAAGTCGGTCCGGGAACCATTGATGGTGTTGCCGCGGAGCTGTCACCGCCGACGCCACGTCCATACCGAATTCCGTGTAGTTCAGCACGATACACAGAACCGTGTTGATGATCGTTCGACCGCCGGGACTCCCGGTGATCAACAGCACCTTGCCGTTTTTTTCAACGATTGTAGGACTCATCGAACTCAGCATCCGCTTGCCGCCAGCGACCAGGTTGGCATCCGTACCGATGCGCCCCGAACGATTTGTTTCTCCTGGAAACCAATTAAAATCGCCCATTTCATTGTTCAGTGCGTAGCCAGCGCCACCAACCACGATGCGGGAGCCCCAGACTCCTTCCAAGGTATACGTATTACTGACCGCCATGCCGTCGTCATCGATCACGGAGAAATGGGTGGTGTCAGGACTCTCCCCTGACAATTCTATTTCCGGCGTTACGGCTTCACTTTTCGTTGCGGCAGTCGAATCGATCGAAGCGGCAACTTGCTGTGCATATTTCTTCGTTATCAGGTGCGGTGGAATCTCGGTGAATGCCGGATCACCCAAAAACCTCGCTCGATCTGCAAAGACACGGCGGCACGTTTCTGCAATCAGATGGACATTGCGAGCATCGAATCGTTCGCGACCTGCAAGGTCATAATTCTCCAGGATGTTCAACGCCTCGATTACGCACGTTCCGCCCGAACTTGGCGGCGGCGCACCAATCACGGTAAACCCGCGGAATGTTCCTCGTAGTGCCGGCCGAGTTATGGCCTTGTACCTGAGCAAGTCCTGGTGGCTGATCAATCCGTCGCCTCGCTGCATTTCCGCAACCAGCAGATCTGCCAGACGGCCTGAATAGAACGCATTCGGATCTGCTGCGATTTCCGTCAACGTTGCGGCCAGGTCCGGCAGCACCATACGGTCGCCAGCCTGCCACTGGGTGCCATCAGGCTTGCCGTACACTTTGCGCAATTCGTCGAACTTCGAATCAGATTTCACGTCGGTGTTGTTCAGTACGCGGTTAACCGATCCGGCCAGGGCAGCTGTCACTTGAAATCCACCAGCCGCCAAACGTGCCGCCGGCAGGACGAGTTTTCGCCAGTGAAGTTTTCCATACTGTGTGTGTGCTGCAGCAAGGCCACGTACTGTGCCGGGTACTCCCACCGCCTTTTGCGAGTGGGTACCGTCATCCCGACCGAACGCGTCTTTATTCATAGCGGACGGCGCAGTTTCACGGTAATCCACGCACACAGGATCACGGCCATTCCCAGGTCGAACGATCATGAAGCCACCACCGCCAAGATTGCCCGCTTCCGGCCATGTCACGGCCAGAGCAAAAGCTGTGACGACGGCTGCGTCAACGGCATTGCCACCCTGCATCAATATGTCCCGCCCGATACGACTGGCCAGAGCGGAATCACTGACGACCATGCCCGAATCACCACGATCAACGTGAACGCGATCATCGCCGACACCCTGATTCGCGACACAGACCAGTATGGTGAGCAACGTGCGGTAGAAGATCGACATGTTGATTTGTTCTTTCCGTTGAAACGAATTACTCTCGAATGTGCGCAACAGAAAATGCCGATGCAACCAGCCGTCACTGCCGGGACCGGAAGTGCACAAATTCATTCGAGCCGCATATTGAATCCCGTCGAGAACCGGAAGCGTAAGCTTCTCATGACATGCTTGTCGAATCGAACGCCAAAATTCCCGACATCTATCGGGCGTTGACGTCGATAATCCGTGTTGAAGATTCGCCGAGACGATCGAAGAAATGACGTCACGGACACAGCGAACCAGCCCCAGGTAACACACGAATTCGCAGATCGGAGCCCCCCAGCCCTCAGTTCGCACGTCAGCCGGCGTTCATTCGGCCCCGCACACCGACAACGGTGATGGCAGTTGCACAGGCCGCCCGCACGCCGCTGGTGAAACGCTTTGGTGGACGCATTCCACCGGACTGTTCTGATCAGTCCTTATTGGGCAACTGCAGATTCCCGTCGATCAGAAACTGCATCAATGATTCTCTGGAATTCACGCCGAGCTTTTTCCAAATGCCGGACTTCCGAAATTGAATGGTCCGCAGACTAACGTCCATTGTGTTTGCAAAGGGCCTGACTCGTTTTGCCTCGCGCCACAAAATCGAGTACCTGACGTTCGTCGTCTGTCAGCTGACTCATCTTCTGCTTGAAAACAGCCGAATGTTTCTGCTCTCGCCGGCGCTTGGCGTCCTGGCCCAGAGCCTGACGAATTGCCGCCACCAGCTCGTTAACCTCGAACGGCTTCTCAAGCATCGTCACTGCACAGGCCTTCATCGCCTGGACACTCATGGCGATGTCGCCATGCCCTGTGATGACAATGGTGGGAATAGAACACCCGCCAGAAACCAGCTTCGCCTGCAGTTCAAGCACTGTCATTCCCGCCATACGCACATCCACGATCAAGCAACCGTGCTCGTCATCTCGGAATTCCGCCAGAAATTCCTCGGCACCGGCATACGTTTCTGATCGCAGACCCAGCGTTTGCGCAAGTGTGCGAAGCGAATCCAGCACACTGGGATCATCATCCACAAGAAAGAGTCTTGGCCGGTCATCCATGGTTCGTCTTAAGACACACGGTCGTCTCGAATTGCTGGTAGTACACTGCAAAACACTGACTGCCACTGCATTCTATTCGATGATCACCCGGCTGAACATTAGTTCAGCTGCAACTGTGCTAAATTATCGACATCACTGGCGAACGACCTGACTCTTATTCCTGAACGCCTTTCGAAGATTTCCGACAGGATGCACAAAGTGCGCAGAATCTGGCCAGGCAGAAATGACACATGACCAGAAGTGGCACGACACCGATTTGCTTTGCGCTCTTTGCGCAATCACGAAGCTGTCTTCGGTTTCAGTTTCAGCTGTCGTCTGGCCCGCCCGATCTGACATTCCCTGGGAAAGGGAGGACATTCACCTCGGCATCCGAGAACTCACGCGACAGTTCCTGATCGAAGCGGTTGGGGAACGGGCTGGGTACAACTTTTATTCGGGCCTTGTCAATGATCCGTCCACGCGTGTTCGTGTCCCTCCCGTTTGCCACGGCGTGGAACACTCAAACACTCTGAGTTCTGATTCACCTGCGCCGGCATTTATTGACGAACGGGCAACTCGATCTTCAAGGTTCAACCCAGTGAATGAACAGACGATTCTGGACGAAGAACTGCTTGCGGCGTTTTTCGACGAAGCCCAGGAGCTTCTGCAGGACCTACCGGCCGGGTTGAGACAATTCTCTGAAAACCCAAGCGGCCCGACACCGATCCATTCGGTTTTTCGAGCGATCCATACGATCAAGGGAAACGCCGGGTGTTTTGGCATGACGACAATCAAGGATTTTTCGCATCCGTTGGAGCATACCCTGGACGGCATTCGCAACGGCGAGGTGGTTCTCAGCGGCGACTTGAGACGTTCCTTACTGGACGGTTTTGACCTCCTCGACGAAAAGTTAAACCTGGCACTCGACGGATTGGCTCAAACCGAACCTGATGAGCGTGAACGTGGCTTGCTGGCGCGAATTCAGGATCTTGCGCAGACGCCGAAAATCATTCAATCGCCGGAAAGTCAAGTCCTTGAGGAACTGCGAGACCTTGCCGCAACTATGCAGAAGACCAATCTTTCGGAATCGCGGAACCGGGCGCAACAGTTGACAACACTTGTGGGTCGAATGAACAGTGACACAAAGGCACTCGGCACGCTCGAGGATTCTGGTGAGCCTGATCGCAGGGATGAACAGCGAACGGGTTCGTCAGTAAGTGTCGCATCGAGTAACCGAAATAGATCGTCAGAAAACACGCCATCAAATCCAAGAGACTCCGGAGGTTCGTGGCTCGGGCAGTGTCGTTAAAGCCATGAATCCGGGTGAGCACATTTGCGAGTTGTGCAAACCGGATCACGGCTACTATCATCTGTAGTCACTCTGTTGACGACACTTTTTTATTCCAGCGGACAATTGCTAATGCCGACTCTCACGCCGTTTCATCACGCGTTTCCCGTCCGTGATATCGCAGCGGCAAGACACTTTTACGGAGAAGTGCTGGGCCTACCCGAGGGCCGCAGTGGCACAACCTGGATTGACTACGACCTGTTTGGCCACCAGATCGTGGCACATGAAAAGCTGGACATGCCGTTACCTGAGCGACAAAGTCACCACAATCAAGTTGATGGACACGCTGTTCCCGTACCACATTTCGGAGTTGTGCTGCAGATGGATGACTGGCAGAAACTCGCGGACCGCCTGACCGCACAGGGCATTGAATTTGTCATCGATCCGTACATCCGCTTTGCAGGAGAAGTGGGAGAACAGGCGACCATGTTCTTTCTTGACCCATCCGGCAATGCCCTTGAGTTCAAAGGGTTCAAGGACATGAACCAGCTGTTCGCTAAATAATGAAGCCTGTGTGGTGTCGTGGCCGGTTCAACCGAGATCCAATGGGCCATCGGCGCACAGTTCCGGCTTGCCGAACGTTTCCAGGTGGTGCCCGAATCCATGGGCGATCGACATCAGCATGCGGTTGTGAGGCACCATGGGAAACTTCAGCGAGCGGCCCATTTCGAAATCCAGACCGTTGCCAACCATGACGAATGGAATATTGTCCAGCGTGTGATTGTTCCCCTGGCCCAGCTCGTTACTCCAAAGAATCAGTGTGTTATCCAACAAACTTCCATCGCCACCCGGTTCTGGCGTTTCGGCCAGACGTTTTGTCAGGTAAGCCAGCTGCTCGCAATACCACGTATTGATTTTTGTCAGTTGTTCGTGAGCATCCTTGTTGCTGTCCGGTTCGTGTGACAGAGTGTGATGGCTTTCGTCGATCCCCAACCAGCTCATCTTCGGCTGTCCAACCGAGTTCGTAATCTGAAACGTTGCCGTTCGCGCGAAGTCATTCACGAAACTGTTGACCAGCAGATCCATCTGCATTTTTGTGATTTGCGGAATGTTGTCATTTTCTTTCTGAACTCCGGCCGACAGCTGGGGAACCACGTGGTTGAGTTCTGACGTATCACCGGCCTGCAGCTGCTGTTCCATGGCGCGGACAAACTGGGCATGTTCTTGCAGCAATTGCCGGTCTTCTTTGCCAATGACTTTGCTGAGTCGCTGCAGATCCTCATGGACGTCATCCAGAATGCTGGTCAGATGCTGTCGGTCCTTCATCTGACCATACAGCTTCTTGAACATCTGGTACGGGTTGTCGATCGGCGCAATTGGCTTATTGGCTCCGGTGTAACTCATCCGAGTCCACGTGTCGGCTCGATCAGGAACCATCACGCCAAATTCCAGAGAACCGAAGCGCGTGCGTGTTTGATCGTTCGCCTGCAGGAAATTCTTCAGTTCCTGATCAATGGAAATTCCGCTGGCCCATCCGGCCGGTGTGTCAGAACCTCCCTGAATGTTTCCTGGAAACAGCTCGATGCCTGTCAGCATGCAGCCCATACCGCGCATGTGTCGGTCACCATCGCCCTTCAGTTTGTCGCACACGCCCTTCATGATCAGCGTGCGGTCCTTGAATTCGGCCATCGGCTGCAGGATGCGTTTCAGTTCAAAATCGCTGCCCTCTTCGTCCGGCCAGAAATCCCACGGCACGGTCCCGTTGGGACTGAACATGACCACCAGTCGCTGCTTTCGGGCCTTGCCGGAAGACGGGCTGCCAAAGACGCTGAGATTGCTGATGAAGGGAAGCGTGGCCGAAGCCAGCCCAAGTTGCTTTACGAAGTCGCGGCGTGTGTTCATGAGAGGCGAGACTCTGGTGAGGAATGATCAATACCCTGTGACTGCAGAGACTCAGGGTTGTTCGTGTTCGGCAGCACGACAGGCGATTTCCATCATCAGTTTCTTCATGCTCAGCTGATGGTCGGCAAAAAACTGTGCAAGTTCATCGATTGACTGCGGCCCAAAGGCAAGTATCGGCTGTTGAACCATGTGATGGAATAACTGACGGGCGAAAGAACGGTGAGTTTCCTGACTTTGCACCAGAAAACCGGCCAATTCGTTGGCTCCGTTGAATTCGGCGGTCTCACCGGTTCGCAGTCGGTAGTGTCCGGACACGTCTATCTGTTTATCTTTTTCCGTTTCGCGGTAGCGTCCCACTGCGTCAAATTCTTCCAGAGCAAAGCCCAGAGAGTTGATCATCTTATGGCAGCCCGCACACATGGCGGGACTGGTTTGCTTACCGACTCTTTCACGCGTTGTCAGGCTCGGCGACAGATCTGGAGGAAGAGGGGCCACAGAATCGGGCGGTGGTTTCAGAGCACGTCCCAGAATTCCTCGCGACAGAAAGACGCCTCGATGAATGGGCGAGCTTGTTCTCTGGTATGCCAGACCGCTCAGCAGATACGGGTGAGACACAATACCGGCACGAAGATCGGGTTCGAAGGCAACTTTACCGAACGCTCCTGCATCCTGCTGTAGACCGATATTGTAGAAGGCAGCCATGCGGTCGTTAACCCATGTTTCGTCACTCGTCAGCAGCGTTTGAAAGCCGTCCTCGTCGCCGGAAACGGCTTCGTCCAGCAGCAACTCCAGGGAGACTCGCAGATCAGCAGCGATATCCGGAGTGAAGTGCGGGAAAGCCTGAGCGTCTTTTGCAATATCTTCCAGTCGTTCCAAGTTCAGCCAGACGCGAAGGAATCGGTGCAGCTGTATTTGTCCGCGGTACGAATTCACGAGTCGGATGGCCTGTTCTCGCACACCTTTGTCGCTGTCCAGTTTTCCCTTCTCAGCGGCCTGCAACAAATCGGCGTTGGGAAGTGAGTCGACCAGTGCAAACGATAACCGTGATGCTCTCGTATACGAATCATTTTCGCCGCGGATTTCGCGGTACAGGAACCGTGGCGACTTCAGTACGGCCAGGATGCAGCGACGAACAGCGTCCTCCGCTGTGTCTGCCGTTTCGAACTGTCTGTCAACGTAGACGTTTCGTTCGTGCTCAGACAGTGGCCGCCGAAAAGCTCGAGTCGCGAACGTAGAACAAAACTGCTTTAACCGCTCACTGCGTTCTTCCAAATCCTTCCCTGGAACGATGCGTCGCAGCATGGGCCACAACTTGTCAACGACCTCGATCGCGGCAAAGGTGGTGGCTTCGTCCCATTCTGGTGAAACGGAGGTGCCGCGAATATAGCCGTCGCTTCGGTCATCCGGCGGGAATGGGGTATTCACGACCAGCAACTGTGTCGAAGTTCGCGGTGTCAGATGTCTGGCCGGAATCGGCTGATCAAATCCATGCGGTGGCTTCCACCACAGGCCGACAGAAGCTGTTTTTTCCTTGAACGTAAACCATTCCAGACGAAGCGGGTAGATCCGTCCGGCAAGAAGAAACAGCGAGCCGCGGTACTCTGTGTCGTAACCTGACTTCACCCATGCGTCGATCAACGCCGTTCGCGGGTCGTTGACGAACAGGCGACCGCCGTTTTCCGTTTTCAACGCGAACTCGTACCACCCCGTTTCAGCAACGATCAGTGACCCTTCCCATCGAATGGAGAACTCTTCGGCTTCCGGAATTTTTTCTGCATCGGGTGTCGCGGCGCCAAAATCAAAGTCAACCACCGGCTCAACACGTTCGATCACCTTGTCCTTATCTCTGAAACGGCGTGACTTATAGTAGCGAGCTGTCAGCCCCCTTCGATCGCCCGGCTGACTGGACGATGTGAAACTCTCAACAATATCAGCCACACAGTTGCGGTACTGAGAAACCGTCAGTCGACTGAGCCTTTTTTGTGGAGGATGAATGCGTGCCTGGGCCTTCGGAGAATAGAAGGCCGACTGCATCCACTCAGCGACCGCGACCGCGTCGTCGCCCGTACACAGTTCCGTTTCACCTTCCGGCATGGTTGCCGAAATCAGCTCGGCCAGATCAATAGTCGGTTTGTCGCCGAACAGCGGATTCGGATAATTGTCAGCAGTGCCTTCACCCGCTGCGCCGTGACAACCGGAGCATTGTTCCGCAAAGATCATCTCACCTTTTTGCCTGGTGGCATCGTCCGCAGCCGCTGGTGAAAACGGTGCGCTGACAATGGCAAGTACCAGCAGGATTGGTTTCTCAGAAACGGACATGAGGAGCAGACGAAGGGGGAAGGATCGGGCAGGCGGGACGTGGCATGATAACCGACGGACACAGCCATTTAAAGGGCCTCGCTGTCGCCGGAAGCAGCAGTTCCTTGCTGATACACACCGAGGCAAATTTTGCATTTGCCTGTCCGTGGAGACAACAACGATCTGTGACCGCAGTTATACTGGCAGACATTCTGCAACTCTCCATTTATTCGTCCGTCGGACGTTCCTTCGTATTGCCCTGATCAGAATCCGGAATCACAGTATTTATCATGGGATATCGGAATCTACAGCAGTGTGTGCGAGATCTTGAACAACGTCGGATGCTTGTTCGGGTTTCTGAAGAGATCGATGCCGACCTGGAAGCCGCCGAGATCCATCGCAGAGTGTACGCAGCCAGCGGACCTGCGCTGCTGTTCGACAATGTTCGAAACTGTCGATTTCCCATGGCCAGCAACCTGTTCGGCACGATGGATCGCACTCGGTTTATCTTCCGCGACGCTCTGGCCGGCGTGCAGACTCTGATTCAACTGAAGAAGGATCCGACGGAATTGCTGAGGCATCCGCTAAGCGCGCCGTCGGTGCTGCGGACTCTGCTTTCGATGCGGCCCGCAAAACGTTCCACGGGGCCGGTTCTGGCTCACGAAACATCGCTGGATCAGCTGCCTGCGTTGAAGAGCTGGCCCATGGATGGCGGAGCATTTATTACGCTGCCGGAAGTCTATACAGAGCATCCGGATCGGCCCGGTTATATCCATTCCAATCTGGGTATGTACCGAGTTCAGATTAACGGCAATCAGTATTCCCCCAATCGTCAGGTGGGTCTGCATTATCAGATCCATCGAAGTATCGGTCAGCACCATGCGGCGGCTCTTGCAAAGGGCGAAACGTTGCGAGTGAACATCTTCGTCGGTGGACCACCGTCAATGGCTGTCGCCGCGGTGATGCCATTGCCGGAAGGAATCCCTGAGGTTGCGTTCGCCGGCGCCTTGTCACGGCATGCCATACGCATGATTCGTCGGCCCGACGGTCCGATGATCTGTGCTGAGGCAGACTTCTGTATCACTGGCACGATTGCACCAGAATCATTACCGGAAGGGCCCTTTGGTGACCATCTCGGATATTACAGTCTGACTCATGACTTTCCTGTTGTGAATGTCGACCGAGTCTATCACCGCAAAGATGCCATTTGGCCATTCACAGTCGTCGGGCGTCCACCGCAGGAAGATACAAGTTTCGGCGAATTGATTCATGAACTGACAGGACCGGCGATACCAACTGTGCTGCCAGGCGTACATGCCGTGCATGCGGTGGATCAGTCCGGCGTCCATCCTCTGCTGCTGGCCATTGGCAACGAACGTTACGTACCATATGCTCAGGAACGGCAACCTCAGGAATTGCTGACCAACGCCAATGCGATTCTGGGTCAGGGACAACTTTCGCTGGCGAAGTATCTACTGATCACGGCGTACCAGGACAATCCGGGTCTGGACATCAACGACATCGAGGCATTCTTCCGGCACGTATTGGAACGAGTCGACTGGACACGAGATCTGCATTTTCAGACGCGCACGACGATCGATACTCTGGATTACACCGGCACGGGGCTGAACGAAGGTTCGAAACTGGTGATTGCGGCGGCTGGAAAGCCTCAGCGTGAACTGCCGACGGAAGTCCCCGCCGACCTGTGGCTTCCGGATGGGTTTGCAAACCCGAAGGTTTGTCTGCCTGGTGTTCTAGCGATTAACGCACCGAAATGGTCGGTGGGACCTCATCAGACTGACCCGGCTGCCGAAACGTTCAACAAGCAGGTCCCGGTGGATTCCGCATTGAATCGATTTCCACTGGTCGTGCTGACGGAAGACAGTGAATTCTGTGCAAAGTCGCTGAGCAATTTTCTGTGGGTGACGTTTACCCGGTCGAACCCCGCGGCGGATATTTACGGCATAGGTAGCTTCACCGAACAGAAACACTGGGGCTGTCGCGGCAGTCTGGTCATTGATGCTCGACGAAAAGCGCATATGGCGCCGGCCCTGGAGACGGATCCGGAAGTATCAAAACGTGTTGATCGTCTGTTCGCACGCGGAGGCTCGTTGCACGGAATCTGTTGAAATTTCCGTCCGCGAGCACATCCTCAGAGTCGAGGGTTCAATTGACTCATGGGCTCTGATAACGTGGGTGGTCCTTCATCTGTTTTCCCACCTGGCGATCCGACATATTATGCGTTCAACGATCCTTACGATTATCGGTTGTTTGTCGCTGAACCATGCAGTAGCTGCAGACGTTGACTTCAATCGCGACGTTCGCCCCCTGCTTTCCGACGCCTGTTTTGCCTGCCACGGCCCGGATGTCGGGCAACGTCAGGGCGACCTGCGACTGGACCAGAAGGATGGGCTGTTTCGCACGGTTGACGGTGTTACGGTTGTTGATGCGAAGTCAGCAGACAACAGCGAACTGCTGAAACGGATCATGTCGACAGACCCCGACCTGATGATGCCACCACCGGATTCCGGTAAGGAATTAACGGAAAAACAGAAGCAGTTGATCAGTAGCTGGGTCAAAGACGGGGCATCGTGGAAAGGACACTGGTCCTATATTCCTCCGACCAGACCTGAAGTTCCCAAGACGGAAGTCAGCGCTACAGCCAATGATATTGATCGGTTTGTGCAGGACACACTGAATCGCAAGGAAATTCAGTCGCTGGGGCCCGCGGACGGGACGACCCTCGCGCGGCGGCTGTCGTTCGATCTCACCGGACTGCCACCAACTCCGGATCAGGTTGCACGCTTCGCAGCGGACACGTCTGCTAAGAACCAAGCGGTCTACGTTGATGAACTGCTGTCATCCCATCACTACGCAGAACGCATGACGGGATTCTGGCTGGACCTGGTGCGTTATGCGGACACGAACGGGATACATGGCGACAACCATCGTGATGTCTGGATGTACCGTGACGATGTGATCGATGCATTTCACCGCAACATGCCCTTCGACCAGTTTACAACGGAGCAGTTGGCCGGAGACCTGCTGCCGAATGCGACCGACGAACAACGAATCGCGTCCGGATACAATCGGCTACTAATGACAACCCGCGAAGGCGGAGCCCAGCCGAAAGAGTACCTGGCCAAGTATTCGGCAGACCGAGTGCGAAATGCTTCGACTGTGTGGATGGGCGCAACGATGGGCTGCTGCGAATGTCACGATCACAAGTTCGATCCGTATTCGATCAGTGACTTCTATCAGTTTGCTTCGTTTTTCGCCGACATCCAGGACGTGGCGGTCGGCGTGCAGCCCGAAGTGAAGATGCCATCGCGGCAGCAGAAAGAAACACAGGCGAAACTGAATGCACAGCTTGCCGTAGTTCAAACAGCTCTGAACACGCAGACACCCGAACTCGATGTCGCGATGCAGGCGTGGGCGCTGGATCTGCAGGCCAAACTCAAAACAACTCCCAAAAACTGGGGCGTCGCTCCCACGGTCGACATGAAGTCCGCGAACGGGCAGAATCTTTCACTGCTGGATGATGGAAAAATCCTGACGTCGGGTACGTTGCCGAAGCATGACACGTTGACAATTGTTGTTTCACCATCTGCAGGGAAACTGACAGGACTGCGTTTGGAAACTGTGCGGCACGAATCGTTCACGAAGAAATCTCTGTCAAGGCCACCTGGCAACGGCAATTATGTTTTGTCCGGTATCACAGTGACACAGATTCGCAACGGTGACGGTGGCGAACAACAGGTAGCAATCCAAGACGCGGTTGCCAGCTTCGAACAGAAAGGCTGGCCCGTTAAGAACGCACTGGATGGCAAAGCCGACACCGGCTGGGCTGTTGATGGTCAGGTCAAGTATGACAAAGATCCGCTGGCAGTGTTCCGTTTTGCGGCGCCGATTGATGTTGCGGCAGGAGACCGACTGGTGGTCCGTCTGCAGCAGGAAGCCGTCGACTTCCACAATATCGGTCTGTTCCGCATCAGCACGTCAACTGTCGACAATCCGGGCCTCCAGGACAATTCATTCGGCCTGGCTTCTCAGCACGTCGCATTACTGGAAGTCTGGCCGACTGTTTCAGATGAACAAAAGACCGCGATCGCAGTTTATTACCGCAGCATCGCGCCCATGCTGGCTGATGCACGCGGTCGACTGACCCAGACGAAGAAGGATCAGGAGACTCTGGAAAAGCAGATCCCAGAAACGCTGGTGACTCGTACGCAGGCTCCTCGAGAAATCCGGGTTCTGGCCCGAGGCGACTGGATGGACGACAGCGGCAACGTTGCCAGCCCACAGGTTCCGCATTTTCTGAAGCCGCTTTCTGTCGAAGGACGAGCATCACGGCTGCATCTGGCTCAGTGGTTCGTCGACAAGGAAAATCCCCTCGTCGCGCGAGTATTCGTGAATCGGCTATGGCAGCAGTTCTTCGGCAAGGGGATCGTCAAAACAGCAGACGACTTTGGGTCGCAGGGCAGCTGGCCAACTCATCCGGAACTGCTGGACTGGCTGGCCGTTGAATTTCGTGAGAGCGGATGGAACGTGCAGCATGTCATTCGACTGATTGTCTCGTCCGACGCCTATCGACGGACATCCGTGGTCACTCCGGAATTAAGGGAAACAGATCCGTTCAACGACTGGCTGGCCTATCAGTCACGCTATCGCCTAGACGCAGAATTTATTCGCGACAACGCATTGTCCGTGTCCGGTTTGCTGGTTGACAAGGTCGGCGGTCGCAGTGCAAAACCCTATCAGCCGGCAGGGTACTGGGCTCACCTTAACTTCCCGACTCGCAAGTGGCAGCACGACAGCGGCGACAATCAATACCGCCGCGGCCTGTACACGTATTGGTGTCGCACATTTCTGCATCCGGCTATGCGGTCCTTTGATGCTCCGAGTCGCGAAGAATGTACAGTGGAGCGTTCACGCAGCAACAACAGTCTGCAGGCGCTGGTCCTGCTGAACGATCCGAGTTTTGTCGAAGCGGCTCGCACACTGGCTGCCATGGCGATTGCCGAAGGCGGTCCGTCGACGGACTCACGGCTTCAGTTTGTGTTTCGCCGCTGCCTTTCCCGTGATCCTGCTGACGAAGAAGTTGCCGTGCTGAAGGCGCTTTTGAATAAACAGCAACAACAGTTCGCCGCCGCGCCTCAGCAGGCTGCCGAGTTGGCAAAGGTGGGGCAGTCAGCTGCCCCGTTAAACCTCAACCCGGCTGAACTTGCGGCCTGGACAGCAGTGACGCGTGTGATTCTGAACCTGCACGAAGTCATCACTCGGACGTAGTAGTGTCCGCCAGAAACTCTTCCAGACGTGGAATGACCTTCACTTCCGGCTCGCGTGTCCAGCATTCCCAGATAACAAGCGTCTGCCAGCCAGCCCGACGCAGCTGTTTCGGGATGCGGCGATCCCGCTCGACGTTGGCGGTACGCTTTTCCAGCCAAAATTCGGCGTTCGTCTTCGGTGTGACTCGCCCATAACGACAACGGTGCATGTGCCAGAAGCAGCCGTGGACGAATATAATTTTCCTGTGGCGGGGCAAAACCAGATCCGGCTTCCCCGGCAGATCCTTGCAGTGCAATCGAAAACGGCAGCCCATCTGGTGGACCAGAGACCGAACAATCAGCTCCGGCTTCGTATCCTTGTTCCGGATGCGCGACATATTGTACGAACGTTGTTCCGGCGAATGCACGTCAGCCATTCGAGGACGCCTCTGCTGCGACAGCATCTAACTTACTGCCAGCGCCCATGGCGATCATCCCCGCGACATAGCCGCCTCGAAACCCGGCATCGATGTTGACGGCGACGACATTGGACGCGCAGCACGTCAGCATCGCCAGCATGGCCGTAATGCCTCCAAACGATGCTCCGTACCCCACCGATGTCGGGACGCCGATGACCGGACACCCGACAAGACCACCAACGACAGACGCCAGAGCCGCTTCCATGCCTGCCACGCAAACGATGGCACGCACGTTCTGCAGTACAGAAACGTGCTTCTGCAATCGTTGAGGGCCGGCCACACCAACGTCCTCAATCAGCGTGCACGTGACGTTCATCCACTGCAGCGTCTCCACAGCTTCCTGCGCCACGGCGGTATCGCAACTGCCGGCAGTAACCACTGCCACCAGCGGTCCGCCTTCAGCCGGGGACGTGTCCATACTCTCGTCAGTATCGGAGGCAGCAGGAACAATCAGAGTGCGAGCAATGGGATTATGGCGCACATCGGGAAACGTGGCTGTGATCACGTCAGCCTGATTCTGAGATATTCGCGTAACGAAACCACGCTGGCCGGCTGCGTGCTGTCGCTTCAGAATCTCGACGATCAGTTCCGGCGGCTTGCCTTCGCCGAAGACGACTTCCGGAAACCCGCACCGCATCGCTCGCCCGATATCAACGTCGGCACCGTCGATCGGTGCCGTTTCCGTCAACTGCATCAATCCTCGCAAGGCTGCTTCACACTGCGATGAATCCGTCAGGAAGTTGCTGAGCACACTACGAATCTGTTCCGGTCCGGGCAACATGGACGATCAACTTTCAAGCGTTACACGGCGACCAGGACGTAAATAACGGCCAGAATAATCTGCACAATTGCGAATGGAACCGCGGCTTTGACGAAGCCGACGAACGTCAGACCAAGCTTCTGCCGCTGAATGATGGTCATCGCCACAACTGTTGATGCGCTGCCGATGGGCGTGATGTTGCCCCCCAGATTGGCACCGAAAATGACGCACCACCAATACGGAGACGTTGCGTCTGTTCCAAGTCCGCCCAGAATCTGTGCCAGCATTGCTGCAAGCGGAATGTTGTCAGTGACGGAACTCGCGACGGCGGAACTGATCAGCAGCACCGTTGAATCCACGGGACTCGGAAGTTGCAGCATTGTGGCGATTCCCTGGCCGATGACGTCCAGCACCAGAGCGTGTTCCATCACATGGATCACGACGAACAACGCGGCAAAGAATGCCAGAAGATCCCAGTCGACGGCTGAATAGAATTTGTCCACTTCATTCTTGTAGGCGATCAGCACGATACCAGCGAAGAATAGGGCGACAAATCCCATTTCGAGTTTGTCCAACCCAAACGGCAAAGCTGACTGGCCGGCCAGACACACGATGAAAGCCCCCAGTGACACCACGGAAAACCAAAAGAATCGCTCACTCGGAATTCCTTCCGATGGGTCAAAACTATTCACCATCCGCTTCGCTTCGGCTTTTTCTTCGTTCGTTGTCAGGCCCTTGATGCCGAAGATCTTCTTTGCCATCAGTAATGTGACAATGGTCGACACGGCAACATATGGCGCGGCGACGATAAAGAACTTCGCAAAGCTGATGCCGGCCGCTTTACCAACTATAATATTGGGCACACTGCTGATCAGCGTCAGCAGTCCGCCAACGTTGGTCAGCAGACCTTCTGTCAGCAGAAATCCCAGCATCAATTCGGAACGATGCAGTTTCTTTAACGAAACAGTTGTCAGAGAACCAATGATGATCATGGCTGTTACGTTGTTCAGCACGGCAGAGAACAGCACCGTCAGCAGCCCGTAGAAAATCAACAATCGCCACGGATCGCCACCAGACCTGCGAGTCAATGATATCGCCATCCACGTAAAGACACCGGACCGACTGGTGACTTCCACAAACAGACTCGCCCCGAGAATGATGGTAATCACACCCCAGTCAATCGACGGTATATAGACAGGCAGATTGATGAGATGGTGGTCCGGCAGTTCGACAGGCCCGAAGACCAGTAGCTTCAGAATCGTCGCCAGAATCAAACACAGGCCCGCAAACGTGCCGACAATGATCGACTTTTTGGCGTGAATTTTCTCTTCCAGAGCCAGCGCGGCGATCATGGCAAAAAGAATACAGCCGAACAACGCCGTCACCCAGCCTGGAACGCTGTGAGCGACTTCGTCGACGGCCAACATCACCATTCCTGGAACAACGTCAATCAGATTTGCTGAGGACTGCAACATGTCAATATTTCAGTGCGGGGCGGCTCGCGGGCTGACGCCCGGTATGTGCTGGCCCGCGGAACGATACGGGCCAACTGGTACGAGAACTTACAGAAGCAGCATCGAAACGTCCGTGAGTTCGACACTGAGTGAATACGCGCGGCCGTGCATGGCCAGTTGGTCATCGTCTTTCGTGTTCAATACAAGCAGGTCGACATCGTGATCTTCGATCAGTTTTCGGTAGTCTCGCAAATGATGCCCCCGCGTGACCACACTATTAACGATGATGTTAGGCCCCTGTTCGTGCACGACAGTCGAACATCCGTCAATGAACTCCTGAGCGTCCTTCAGCAGCTGATTTTCGATCAGTATACGAGCGTCGTCGGAATCGATCTCCGGAATACGTTCGATGACCTGCATGTATCGTTCAAAGACGACATTGTCTTCCACATGGCAAAGCCAAACCGTTCCGCCTTCTCGACACATTCGCACGCCATAGTTGATCAAACGATGATCCCCCGTAATGTGATCAGCCACTACCATTACACGATCACAGACGCGTTCAGCGACGGAACCAGGTTTGGCTGCAGCCCCCGGAAGTACGAACACGGGAATTGACGTCGTCTGAGTCAGCACATCCAGGTGAACACCCAGACTGTGCTGCGGCACGAAGGATTTTTCGTGCAGATGACGATGTGTGACGATCAGATCGGTCTGCTGCTGATCCAGCACCTCCAGTAGTTCTGCCACGGTCCGAAACTGGTCGGCCGTGATGGTTCGCCAGTTTTCCACAGATTCAAGCCGTGGCACGAATCTCTTCGTGGCTGCGATGGTCGCATTCGCCTGCTCGGCTCCGCCATCTGACACGACGACCGCTGACTTCAGCGGAACGTCCACGTAGCTGAACAGATCCCGTTCCGCTCGTCGAAATATCGATTCAAATTCGTCAATATGGTCAACCATAAGTCATTCCGTGTGCGACGACCCTGCTTGCGCTGAAGGGGCGGGAGGTCGATTTCGATATGTCACGAGCCAATGCAACTCCAGCTGATCCGAAAAACTCACCCGACTCTCTTCGTTCTTCCTGTTAACTGCACGGCAGCATAGCAGTACGACGTGTGCTGTCCACACGTGAGCAAAAACGACATCATGGCGTCCCAAAGCTGTCATGCAGGCGTACTTCCGTCAGCATACCGGGTAAGAATGATTCCGGCAGATCATCCAGCAGACGCTGGTCTCGGGTGCGGAAAGGGAGATTGTTCTTTTGCAACAGTGTCCGCAGCCTTCGGATCGCCGGTACGTGGCCATATGCCAGAAACACCTGGCCACCGGGATTCAGGTGTTCCGGCAGACCTTCCACAATGGATTCCATCAGTCGAAAACCGGGGCCGTAGAGGGCAAAATCTTCGACCCGCGTTGTGTTGCCCAGTTCCCATGGCGGATTCGAGATAATTACGTCAAAACGTTCTTCCTTGCCGATGACGGACCACGCCCGGGGACGTTCCTGAGCCACCAGACGTACCTGAATGCGGTCGGTAAACTTCAGCAACCCGCGTTGTAGACCGCATTCCTGACCGCCCACGGATTAATGTCGGTTGCGACTATTCTGCTGGCACCCGCCTGCGAGCAGCACAGCGAAACGATTCCCGAACCCGTGCCGATTTCCAACACGCTTTTCCCGTGAACAAGATCAGTGCTTCGAAGCAGCTCACGCTGACTTCTGGTGTCGTCCGGTTCCCAGAATACGTGATCAAATACCGCGATCTGTTCTGGCAGCGCCTCCACCCTTTCCCACGCCAGGATTGACGGCACGTTTACACTTGCAGCAGACACAACCAGTGTGGTCGTCGATTGTTTCTGATTCTGCTGTGCTGCAGGGGGCAATTGAGACTGAGAATCTGTCCTTTCGCCGGGACCGCACCCGGTGAGGCATAGTGTGATGAGAAGGGTGCGCAGCGATACGTTGAACATGCTCGTGTTGAGCCTCTTGTTGTACGAAGGCGGTCTGGCTTCTAACTACTGAATGCATTCGCGAGAACGGCTGCTACGTCATTCCATTTTCTCAGTCTTCGAATTGGTGTCATCATTTCCATCTGCACCTGGTGCCGCCATCTCTGCAGACGCATCCGGCGATGCACCGAGTTCTGATTTATCTTTCTCTGAATCGTCCTCTGAGATCATATCCGCCGCCGTCACCGGGGGAGACGCCTGGGTTGATACGCTTACCGAATACTCACCCGAAAACAGAGACATGCCGCCGTCGATTTCGCGGCCGCGCAAAGTAAACTGACTCGTGTTCACGGGCAACACAAAGTAGAGCGTGCCATTGGCATCTTCGTGTACACATCGTGCTCGTCGCTGTTCTGTGACCGCCTCAACGACATAACCAAAGGCACTTACGTGAGCACTCAATCCAAAGTCGTCCCGATATCGTTGCGCATCAAACACGACCTGACTTCCCGCCGACTTCGCAACTTTATCACGGCACAGATCGGCGCCGGCCTCCGTCAGCTGCAGCATTCGCTTCCTATTGATATCAATTCGGTGACTACTGATCCATTTGGACAGGTGCTGATTGCCCGCCGGATTCACCACGAACAGTGAGAATCCATCGCCAACACTGATGTCCGTCACCAGATCGGAATTGTCCAGTCGAATGCGGCATGCCATCTGAGTACTCAGAAATGCCTCAGGATCGTTCTCAAAGGTATTCTGAGTGTTCGCCTTTTCGTCCTCGGTCAGTCCCAGTGATGCCAGAGACACGACTGCGGACGGAAGTTCGAATTTTCCCACATTCTTCCCCATGAGCGTTCCTGCCAATTCCGGCTCAGTGGCGAAGAAAACGATGCCAAGGACACCAAAGAATAAAAGGAAACAAACAACAGGGACGGCAATCGCAAAGATTCGCTGTGACTTCCGACGACGTTGTTTTTTTCGCAAAGAACGCGTCACTGACGGCGGGCTGCCCGAATCAATCGTCGGAATATCTCTCCCCCCCGGATCACCAACAGGTGCCGAGGGTGCGGACAACTGATGTTCGGCTGAACCCGCGTCGCCTACTGAAGCCGAAGCCGCTGCGTTTTGACTCGGCGGCCCCGGCAGCGGGGGCTCCGCTGACGCGCCGGCCGCAGGACCGACCGTGGGGACCAGCAGCTTCGTCGCGCACTTCGGACAACTTCCTGACTTTCCCGCAAAAGCATCGGGAACGCGGATTATGGCCGTGCAGTAGGGGCAGTGAAATTCAATGGCCATTATGCAGTTCTTGTCGCAATTTGCAGTATTTCATGTCGACGATGATCACTGATTCATGTCACTGGCAGGGCACTGGCTGCTGATCCATCCGTAAACTTTCGGCACGTTGAACAACTGAGGCAACGCATTCATTCATGCCCCATACCGATGACTGTGGATTTTGCACGAAATTGCACGCCTGACAAGGCCCCTTATTGATTGTACAGCCTTTCGAGAGTCTCCAGAATCAGGCTGGTGACGTATCACCATCTCTCGTTAACATCCGAGCCCTCGTGTTGACTACGTCAGTGCCAGCATCGGCTCGAGCCCACTCAAACAGAATTTCCTATGCGACTACCAGACGTCCTTGCCTCTCAGCCCTTCGCTGTTTCTATCGAAATCTTCCCGCCGAAAACGCCCGCAGGAGATGATGCATTGCGTCGCCACATGCGGACGCTGGCGGAACACAAACCTGCCTTCATGTCGTGTACTTACGGCGCGGGCGGATCAACGCGGGATCGCACGCTGACTTGGTGCCGAGAGATTCAGGAGGACTTCGGTCGCCCGGCAGTTGCCCATTTCACGTGCGTCGGGTCGACGCGTGAAGAATTAATTTGCTGGCTGGACGAAGCCGAGGCCGCAGGTGTCCGGAATATCATGGCGCTGCGAGGCGATTCACCTGAGGGCCAGGATGATTTTCAGGCCGTTGCAGGCGGTCTGAGTTATGCCAACGAACTGGTGGAACTGATCCGGCAACACACCGGCAACTTCGGCATCGGTGTGGCCGGCTATCCAGAGAAACATATGGAGGCACCCAGCGTTGAGGTCGACTTGCAGAATTTAAAACGCAAAGTCGATGCCGGCGCTGACGCCGTGTTTACTCAACTGTTTTTTGATAACAGCAAGTTCTTCACATTTCGTGATCAATGTGACAAGCTGGGAATCAGTCTGCCGATCGTGCCCGGTATCATGCCGATCACGGACTTCGCCAGAATCAAACGTATCACCGCAATGTGTGGCACTGCTTTTCCGGAGGATTTGGCAGCCAGGCTTGAGGCTGTTCAGGACGACAAGCAGGCTCAGTTCGAAATCGGTGTGGAATACGCAATTGCTCAGTGCAACGAATTACGTTCGAACGGAGTGCCAGGCATACATTTCTACGCATTGAACAAGTCACAGGCGTGCCAGAAAATTTTGTCGGCGCTCTAGGTGCTTCGACGAAAGCGTCACTTCGCGACACGCATCTGGGGTGGCCGCAGACTGGAGTGGGCATGCAAAGGAAACAGTCGGGGCAGGGCACGCGTTCCTCGCGCCAGTCACCGCGCCACCGCTGCGGTTTCATAATCTTCCGAAATCGCATTCCGACTTCCGCCCGCAACGCAATCATTTCATTTCGTTGCGGCAATCATTAGACTGCCTTATCATGGTCCATCGTGCAGTGTGCTGACCAGCGCTCGATCGGATTTGTTGGTCGCCCGTTTTGAATTCTGGAAGTCTGTGAGCACTATGAGCAACGATCTGTTTGATTTGAGCAACGATGTGGCTGTCGTCATCGGAGGTACAGGTACGCTGGGCGGAGCCATGGCCGATGCTCTGGCAGCAGCTGGCGCCAAAATCGCCGTCCTGGGTCGCAGCGAAGAACGAGGTGCGGCAAGGGTTCGGCAGATCGAAGAGGCCGGTGGTACTGCCATGTTTCATACAGCGGATGCGCTGGACGCGGCATCCCTGACGACTGCTCGAGACGCCATCAACGATAAACTGGGCCCGGTCAGCGTGCTTGTCAGTGCAGCCGGTGGTAATCGGCCGGAAGCGACGCTTCCGCCCGGCAGCGACTTCTGCAAACTTTCCAAGGAAGCGTGGAACGACGTCTTCGATCTGAATCTTATGGGCGGTTCGCTATTGCCGTCTCAGGTTTTTGGTGAGACCATGCTGGCAGAAGGCAACGGCAGTGTGATCAACATTGCTTCGATGGCGGGAATGATTCCCCTTTCCCGAGTGGTGGCGTATTCAGCAGCCAAAGCGGCCGTGCTGAATCTGACTCAGTTTCTGGCACGCGAATGGGCCACCAAAGGGGTCCGCGTAAACGCCATCAGTCCGGGGTTTTTCCCCGCCGAACAGAATAGGGCCCTGCTCTTTAACGAAGACGGAAGCTACACAGAACGAGGAGGTCAGATCATCGGCCATACCCCGATGGCTCGTTTCGGCTCACCGGAAGAACTCGCCGGCGCCGTCGTCTGGCTGGCCTCGCGCAAAGCCTCAAGCTTCGTCACTGGCCAGAATATCGTCGTCGACGGTGGCTTCGTGTCCACAACAATCTGATGCGGGACGGCCCGCAGCCGAAGCGGGCTGCCGCCCGGAAGGTATTGGCCCGCCTTCACTCGGCGCTGCTGTCGTTTCTTCAGCATGCGCATGACGGTGAGGTGCTGCGGTGGCGAAATTCGCGACGGCTCTCGCTCCGATTCCCGGCGAACACCGGGAATGAGGTGCCCCGAATGCGCTGGGCGCTGCTAAGATCTAGATAGCAGCGGCCGACTGTCTTTGCAGCGTCGGTTCGTTGGCTGCGAATGTCCGCGGTTTTTTCGCGAATCTTCGGTCGATAGACTTCAACCATAAACAGCCCGTCGTGATCAACCAGCATTTTAACTTTCAACGTCAGCTCAATCGACGCACGTTGCTGCGAGGAACGGGAGTATCTCTGTCCCTGCCGTGGCTGACGGCTATGCAATCTGCGTTTGCCGGAGTTGAAGAACCGGAAGCTCCCAGACGTTTTGTGGCGATGACGTTGGGGTTGGGGCTGGTGGCCGACAACCTGAACCCGAAACAGATCGGCTTCGATTACGAATCCAGCAGCTACCTGAAACCACTGGACGATCTTCGCGGGAACATGACCGTCATATCCGGGTCATCGCATCCTGGCGTTTCCGGGGGCCATCGCGCAGAAGCCAGTCTGTTGACGGCGAACCCGGTCGGCAGTTCAGGCAAGGCGAAGAACACAAGTTCGCTTGACCAGTACATGGCCAAACACCTAGGCAATTTTACTCGTTTTCCGTCGCTGGTTCTCAGCAGCACTGGCAGTAACAGTCCGTGCTATACGGAAAACGGAGCGATGATACCCGCGGAGAGTTCGCCATCGCGGTTGTTTACTCAACTGTTTGTTGACGATTCCCCGGCTGAGCAAAAACGGCAGGCACAGCGAGTTCGCCAGGGGCGCAGCATTATGGACCTTGTTGCGGGGGATGCGCAACGTTTGTCAAAGCAGCTGGGGGCTGGGGACAAGAACCGGCTGGATTCCTACTTTACCAGTGTCCGCGAATTGGAACGCCGTCTGGCGGAATCAGAAAAGTGGGCTCATCGCCCCAAGCCAAAGGTGGATTTTTCCAGACCCGTCGATATTGGCAATGCGAACGACTTTGTTGGACGTCAACGATTGATGAGCGACGTGATTCGACTCGCGCTGGAAACCGATTCCACTCGGTTCGTTTCGTATCACCTGGGTGGTTCAGGCGGTGTGATTCCCATACCGGGGGTCGATGAAGGCTACCACACTCTCAGCCATCACGGACTCGACGAAGAGAAACTCGAACAATTGGCACTGGTCGAGGCAGAGATCGTCAAAACCTGGGGGCAGCTGCTGCGCGACATGAACACAACGGGGGAAAGCGGAACAAGTCTGCTGAACAACACGTCCATGTTGCTGACCAGTAATCTGGGCAATGCTTCAAACCACGATAACCGCAACATGCCTGTGTTGCTGGCAGGTGGACACTTCAAGCACGGTCAGCATTTAGCGTTTGACCGACGCAGGAATCACCCGTTGCCAAATCTGTTCGTGAACCTGCTGCAGCAGGTTGGACTGGAAGCTGATCGCTTCGCAACGAGCACGGGCACCGTGACCGGACTGGAAACGACGTAGAGCTTCTGGCTGATGGTCGTTTACCTGGGGCTGACGGCGACCGGTGCAGGTGCTCGTCGCCAGAACAATCTGAGCACGCGGCGAGACAGGCGAAAGGCGGTGCTGCGTTCCGCCTCTTCGCCGTATTTCCAGCGGAACAGCCAGCACTGAGCGACGTACAGCAGCTGATCGATCACGTAGGCCACCAGCGGAATCGTCAGTACGATGATCATCGTGTATTCCGTTATGCCACGTTTGCGGGCGATATTCAGCATATACCCCAGGCCCCCGGCGCCTTCTTCTTCATGCATGAGCTCGACCAGCATGATGTAGCCAAAAGCCAGTCCGAACAGCACTCGCAACGAGTTGAACACCATTGGCATGGCCAGAGGCACAAGGACCTTGAAGACGATCTGCAGCCGAGAGGCTCCGAGAGTTAAAGCCGTTTCCACGTAACGCTGCGCCACTTCTCTGACGGCGTCAATTGTGTCGGCGATGATAAAGGCGACGCACGCGATGAAGATAAACATGTATTTCTGCTTTTCGTCCGTACCGAACAAGGCCAGCACTAACGGAATCAGCGCGGCAATCGGAATGTTGCGGCCGAACAGGACGAGAGGTGCGAAGAAACCGCCAATGAGTGGAAAACAGCCGGCAGCGATACCAATTGGGATTCCGACGAGCAACGCCAAAGAAAAGCCGATCACCACTCGTTTGAGTGAAACGACCGTGTTATCCCAGATATGTCGTTCCGGACTCTCCGAATCAAGGACATCCGGCAAACGTTCCCACGTTTCGGCAACGGACGGCAGTTGGTTGTACCCAAGAATTCGTTCTTCGCCACTACCCAGAGTCGTCCACCACCACAGCAATGCACAGATGGTCACGCTCAGGCACCCGGCGGCAATCATCAACCATCGCGGTATTTCCGAACGAAGGGCGAAGAACCTAAGCCGCGGAACATGGGGGGCGGTGTCGTCACCGGCTGAGGAATTTTCACGGTGATCGGGCGCCGCTTCCGGCGGCCCTGCCGGAGTGACGTTTTCGCCAGGTGGATGATCGGACGGTTCAGTCATCGTCTACCTCATACAGAACGGACTCAACAGGCATTCAGCATCGAAGCTGGTTTGTGTTCTTCTGCTTCACGTCAACAGCTTGAATATTGTACACATTCCAACAGGGGCTGACATCGAATTTCCTTTCCGCGTCGCGTCACAGGCGATCAAGCCTTAGTGGCTATGCTCGGCCGACGGAAATTCACCTGACTTCACTTCGCTGACGTAATTCTGCACGGCACTGACTGCCTGAGTTCGCAGGTCTGCGAAGTGTTTCAGAAACTTCGGATTGAAAGACGGCGTCAGACCCAGCATGTCCGGCCCCACCAGGACCTGACCGCTGCAGTGCGGTCCTGCTCCTATACCGATCGTCGGAATCGAAAGGGACTCCGTGACCTCTTTGGCAACGTCAGCAGACACAAGTTCCAACAGAACACCGAATGCTCCCGCGTCTTCCGCAGCACGGGCATCGTCGAGCAACTGCTCTGCGTTTCTCTGAACTTTTCCCATACCGCCGAGTTGTCTGACGGCCTGCGGTCTCATGCCCACATGAGCCATGACCGGTATATCGGCTCTCATGATGGAACGGATTGTTTCGCTCTGAATTCTGCCGCCCTCCAGCTTGACAGCGTCAGCACCCGTTTCCTTGATGATGCGTCCGGCGTTACGCACTGCTTCTTCAGGGCTGACCTGGTACGACATGAACGGCATGTCGACGATGATCAACGCGCGCTTCACCGCGCGAACGACCATTTCACCATGATAGATCATTTGATCGACAGTCACGGGCAGCGTTGTCGAATGTCCCTGCACTACCATGCTCAGACTGTCACCGACCAGGATGCTGTCCACGCCGGCTTCGTCCATGATCCCCGCCCACATGTGATCATAGGCGGTCACCATCGACAGTCCTTCGCTGGCGGCGCTGACGAATGCAGGGACGGTGATTTTTCGAAGTCGAGATTTACTCACAGAATAAAATCCACATTGCCGCGGGACGGCCCGCGAGCCGATTTGAGCACACGCTCGAAAACAGATGAACCGCTCCGGATGGTCGCTTCCGGTGACCTGGAATCCTGCGGTCACGAGATGGATGTCACTGATGAGCGGCGTGGGCTGATTCTAACAGGACAACTGACCACTCGAAACGGACACACCGAAAACGTTTCGGGATCGGTGAATTACCGGGGCGTCCCGTCAACTTGTCAACGCATCTGCGACGTCGGTGCGGTAAGCCGTCATGGCCGGCAGAAAGCCCACGAGTGCTCCGAATACCAGCAGCACGGGAAACAGCACAAACTCCATCGGGTTCAGAGCCCATCCATCCAGCAGCAGACCGGTTTGGGCACTGACGTATGGTGCGAACACGACGGATAGTCCGTGTCCGATCAGCCAGCCCATTAGTCCGCCTCCGATACACAGCACGGTCGATTCGGCCAGAATGATTGAAAAAACGCTGCTGCGGCGAGCTCCCAGCGCTCGCATGATGCCGATTTCGCGTTTTCGATCGGACATGCTGTTGTAGATACTGACAAAGATGCTGATGCCGGATACCGCAATAATCATCCCCGTCAACACCATCAGAGCGCTTTTGATCGGTCCAACGAAGCTGGTCATCAGTCGTTTGATTGGGCGAATCGGATTGACGGCCATGGCTTTGGAGCCGTTTTTCAGCTGCGACTGCAGACTGATCGCATCAAAGACTTCTCTAGTCTTCACAAAAACGGCTGTAATTTCCTTCATCGCCTCGGGCGTGTCGAGGCCGTACCCCATCGATTCGTCACCGAATTGCTGGCCTTTTGCTCGCCTGGTTTTCAGCTCTTCCATTTGCTGCAGGGCAATGCCAAGTCGTTCACTGTCGTTGCCGTAAAAGTCTTTCAGTCGAGTCTCGACCTCATCGATCGGTTTCTGGTGACCATCAAGAATGTAGACCGCTTCCAGGTTCAGAAAGACGCTGCGGTCGTTGGGAGTCCCCGTCTGCCGCAGCACAGAAACGATGGTAAACAACTCGTCGTGAGTCTCTTCACTGTCAGCGCTGCCGTGAACAATGGAGAACTGGTCTCCGACGCTCCAGCCATTCCGATGCGCCACCTGAGAGCCGATGACCGCATCATACAGTTCGCTCAACTGACGTGTGCCCTCCTGATCAGCAACTTCAAACATCTTACCAGGCGTGTATTCGTTCAGAAAATACTCGTTCGTCGTGCCGACAATTGGAAAGCCACCGTGTTGTGGTTTGGTGAAGTCACCGAACGCCAGCGGAATGGCGGTCTCGACACGACGGTCGTTTTGCAGCTGATCCAGATACATGTACGGCAGGTTGGCGATCGGCGGCTGCACTCGATAGACGGAACTGAGTACAAGTTGTAAATCACTGCCCTTTGCTCCGATGATCAGATCGTACGCAATGGATCGCTGGTTTAAGGCACCGTCTACGGCGCCTTCAATGACCAGCACCACGACCATCAGCATTACGCCCAACGCCACGCTGAGCGCCGTCAGCATGGACGCGACACTTCGTTGTTTGACACTCTTCCACGCAATCGAAAACAGATTCATGTGGCCGCTCCCTGATAGGCAGCCTGTGGGTCGTTAAAGTCCGCCAGCTTGTCCAGCCGATCGAACTTGTTTGCGACATCCATCGCATGGGTCACCATCAGCAAAGTCACTTTATTTTCTTTGCAGGTATCACGAATCAGATTCAAAATCAGATCCTGATTGGCGGGATCCACGTTTGCCGTCGGTTCGTCCGCCAGCAGCAGCGACGGCTTGTTGGCCAGAGACCGAGCCACTGATACTCGCTGTTGCTCGCCGACTGACATGCGCTGCGGCGTGTGGTCCAGACGCTTCTCAAGGCCAACTCGTTCCAGCAAAGAAATGGCGAATGCCCGATCAACGCCACGCCCGGAAAATGACATTCCCAGCAGCACGTTCTCCAGAGCTGTAAATGCCGGCAGCAGATTGAAAGTCTGAAAGACGAATCCGATCTTTACCGCGCGGAAGCGATCGCGGACAACTTCCGGCAGCGGAGCGATGTCTTTACCGTCCACGACCACTTTGCCGGAGTCCGGGGCCAGAATTCCGGAAATCACGTTCAGCAGCGTGGTCTTTCCACCGCCGCTGGAGCCGACCAACGCGGCCTGTTCGCCCTGAGCGAGCTCGTAGCGTGAAATGCCCAGCACCGGCAGGCGATGGCCGCTGGGTTCTCGGTAGGATTTCCGTACGTTCTCAAGCAGAAGTGACATCAACGAACTGTACGCCGAATGCCACTACTGCTGCGAGACGTTTTTCCGCCTTTTGTGACGGTCTCTATTTTTCGGACTTGAACTTGTAAAGCTGACCAAAGGTTGTCGTGAAGTAAACTTCGCCGTCTTCGTCTTCTCCGAAGCTCATGACAGGCATTTTTTCGCCCACACCGGTGAGGGAATAGTTGGCCACGGTTTGATTTCCGTCGTGTTCCAGAGCCCACAGCAGGCCGGTGACGTAATCCGCGTAGACGTACTTGCCGACAAGTTCGGGCACAGACTCTCCACGATAAACGCTGCCTCCGGTAATGGACTTGCCGACGTCGTGGTGGTATTCCCAGATGGGATCAATCAGCGAATCACGAGGTGCGTCATTTCCGTCCGGACGGAACCAGTGCTTCGCTTCACGGATGTTCCAGCCGTAGTTGCCGCCTTTTGTGATGATGTTGATCTCTTCCCACAGATTCTGACCCACGTCGCCAGCCCACAGTTTTCCTGTCTTGCTGTCGAACGCCATTCGCCAGACATTGCGAAGTCCCAGAGCGTAAATCTCAGGGCGGGCGTACGTCGTCTTTCCGCGTTTGTTGACAACGACCTTGTGGCCAATGAAAGGATTGTCCTTCGGAATACCATAGGCCTTGCCGTCGGCTTTACTGTCGACATCAATTCTCAGGATGGCCCCCAGAAGCGTCGTCAGATTCTGACCGTTTCCGTTCGGATCGTTGCCGCTACCGCCATCGCCGAGTGCCACGTACAGATAACCATCAGGACCGAATGCAATGGTGCCACCGTTATGGTTCCAGAACGGCTGCGGGATACGCATGATTTCGACCTCCGACGACGGATCGGCTTTGTTCGGGTCGTCCTTCGACACGGAAAATCGAGTCACCACGGATGTGTGCTCAGCGTCTGCAGTTGTGTAGTACAGGAAGAAGTAACCATTGTCTTTGAATTTCGGATGGAAGGCAAAGCCCAGCAGGCCTTCTTCGTTCTGGTTGTCCTTGTAAACGCAACGTTTGTCGATATCCAGAAACACGTCTGATTCTTCAACATCGGCATCGTTCGGAAAGACCTGCAGGACGCCTTTTTGCTCGGCAACAAACACGCGATTGCTGCCATCGCCAGCATGAGTGACCACGATGGGACGATCAAAAATCAGGTTTTCGAAGGCTCGCGTGGCGCTGACGGGCAGCGCTGTCTCTTTGACGTCGTTGCCGGCATCTACCGATGCTGGCAGATTGACGAGACCTGATAGCACAACAGTCAGTGTCAGGATTTTATACACAGTATTCATACTCCGAGTTTCTGGATTGGTAGGCAGGAAGATCCTGAGGACAGGGATTGGGTGCCGTTGTAGCGTGACGTCTGAGAGCGAATAAACCGACTTGTCGGCTGCGAACGGAACGCTGTTGCCCAACAACAGATTAATGTCCCGCAGGTACGAAATCAAACAAGGCGACGTATGTCACGAAAGCACGGGTACAGGGACAGATTATCGTCTTAGACGGGTGGGTGGCCGGCGGCTGAACTGAGCCGGCGAAGGAAGCCCCGGGGTTTCACTTGCTCCAACCAGCGGCCACCTTCGCCGCAACGACGATGCCTACTGATCCGTCAGAAACTGTTTGTCGTCGACGGTCAGGTCGCCGAGCTCAAGTTTATCATTGTTGACGTCAAGTTCCCACGTGCCACGAGTTAACTCCATGGTCTCTGTGCCGTGCGTGAGCGTTTTCAGGTAGTCGGAAGTTTCGTGCCAGAATCGAAACTGCCATTTTCCCTGGGGAACGTTCTTGATTGAGAAGCGTCCGTTTTTGTCGGTGACCGCAGCATACGGATGTTCCGCGACGACGAGATACGCTCGCATCCATGCGTGAATCGAACAGTCGACACGAATGGGCTTCAACTCCTCACGGCGGAATGTTCGCTCGAGTGGTTCCCCCTGAGGCACAATGATACTGAACGGCTGGTTCCGGCGAGCGTAGACAGCGACATTATGGCTGACCGGGTCAGCGTTGGTACATTGCAGCACCTGCCCGGTTCGGATCGGCACGATTCTCGGTAAGAACCGACAGCCGTTGTTGTCCAGCTGAACGGGCTTCGAAGCGTCCGCCAGCGACGGATGCACGGGCACTTCTGTCTTCGACGATAGCCACACGACCACATTCTGCAGCCCTCGATTCTGTCTGTTCACGATGAGCGTTTCGTCCAGCAGACCAAATTCGCCGCAAACTTCTTCGTCTCTGGTGATCACCAACGGCGCCTGATCCGGAATTGCACCGGAATAAACAATTCGTCCCTGCAGCGACGACCAATCCTCTGAGCTGGCCGAGTTTCCTGAAAATGCCGACGCCAATGTAAATGCACATGCCAACCTGCACACCCATCGGATGTTTGGGAACTGTGCGCCCGAAACCAGCTTGCATGTGGACGAGTTAAACGATCGAACCGGTGGCAGTGACCACGACATTATGAATTCCCTGAATTGCCTAAACGTCAGCCCAGGTACGTCTGGCACAGACACTTCGACTGATGTGAACGTCGATTGGCAGCGCACGGCCAACCGATACTGAAGAGTATAGCTGCTATGGACCAGCATCGCAGGAAGATGGAATTCATTCCCGGAATTTTCATAACGCAGTATTGAAGCGTCTGATGAGCATTGGTGTGGCATCATCAATCAGCCCCCCGCTAAGTCGCAGACTTAGAGACCAGGACGACATGCGCCGACTGTTTGTCGGACTGGTGTGCGTACTGATCGGTGTCGGTGTGCAGATGGTCCACAGCGCCAGCCTGACGTCGTCGCCAGGGCGGGCGGAGGCCCTGTTCCTGAATCGTCATCTGACATTCCTGGCGATATCGGTCGTGTGTGGATTTGCGGCGTCGATGTTGCCGGCGTTGTTCCTTAGACAGAACGCAACGCGGCTGCTGGTCGTCCTAGTGCTTTTACTTGTGGCCGTCCTGACACCCGGAATCGGCACACGGGTGAACGGAGCACAGCGCTGGCTTCGATTTGGCGGCATGTCAATTCAACCCTCAGAGCTGGGTCGCATCGTTCTGCCAATTTTTGCCGCAAAGACATTGACTGAGATTCGATCCGGCGGGGGTTTCTCGCTCAGGACTCTGCCCCGAACTCTGCTGCCGCTTCTGATCGTACTACCCCTTGTTGTTACAGAACCGGATCTTGGCGCCACCGTCTTTCTGGCCGTCGGCTACACGGCGGCACTGTTCATCGGTGGA
>JAQWLN010000249.1 GCA_029247265.1 Fuerstiella sp. | reverse complement strand
GGCAGTTTCGTTCCAGTGAAGTGGCACCGCACGACGTGGAGGTTCGTCGGATGGCCACGCTTTCGGTGGCAAGTCTGACGATGGCTGCGGTGTTCGGTGTGATTTACACTATGCAGCTTAATGGCCCGATTCAGAACAATCTTATCGGCAGGCCGGGACTGGCTTGGCTTTCTGCAGTTGTTGTGGGAGTTGTTACCCAGATTGCCGCGTGGATCTTTATTCTGCGGAAGGCAACGTTTGTTGCCGCGACGTTGGCGGTCATCACCGTTGGGAACATAGTGGCTCTGGTCGGAACCGCAGCGTTGCGTGAGATTGTTCGACTGTCGCAGATCGACCTGTCGCTAATCACAGTCCATGTCCGTGAAGCGTGGGCTGTGGGAGGGTTCAGTTTGTTTCTTGTCGCGGCACTGATCGCCGGCGGATTGATCATCCTGTGTGTCTATCTCACTCGATCAGCGTGGCGGAACGAATCATCAACCATTGGTTAGGCTGTGTTTCGCACACGGGACAGCGATTTTCTGAATTTAACATGCGATGTTCATGGGGCGTCGTTGTTGAGGGATTATTAACAGGAAGCATAAGCCGTATCGTGGTCATTGAAATTAAATCACTTTCGCACACATTCAACGGTAGCGCACAGCCTGTCCTGCAGATCAGCGGGCTGACGCTGGGTAACGAATGTTTCGTGAGTGTTGTGGGAGCATCCGGTTCGGGCAAGTCGACTTTGTTGCGGATCATGGCGGGGCTGATTGAACCGACCGCAGGACAGATTTCTCTGGATGGAAAAAGTCCGCACGAGAAGCGAGATGTCGGCGAACTGGGATTTATTTTTCAGGCGCCGACTCTGCTTCCCTGGAGAACGGCAATGCAGAACATCGTGCTGCCCTGTGAGTTGCAGGCTGGTGGGTCAGGCAGTCGTCAACAGGACGTGAACGCAATGCTGTCGCTGGTCGGACTTTCCGCTGAGGATACTCGAAAGCGACCGTCTCAGCTGTCCGGGGGAATGCAGATGAGAGTTTCACTTGCAAGGGCTCTGATTACTCGCCCGGGAATCCTGTTGATGGACGAACCGTTCGCGGCATTGGATGATATTCTGCGAATTCAGTTGCAGGAAGACGTGCGTCGCATTCACCGTGAACAGAAAATCACCTTTGTTCTGGTGACACACAACATCCGTGAGGCCGTGGCGATGAGTGATCGTGTGCTCGTTCTGGGCGATCAGCCCGCTCAAATCATGGCTGACGTCGCTGTGGACCTGCCAGCTGTACGAGACAACGATGTGCGCCGGTCGTCAGAGTTTCAGGATATCGTTAATGAGGTTACCGATGCGCTGCATCAGGTTGTTTGAGAATCAGTTCCGATAGCCCGCAAAGCCAGACCGACAGCATGCAGGAGAACGATCGCTTGAAGGACGCACCGACACTGAACACTGGTCACGCAGCTGTCAGTATCGGTGCGCCCATTGCTGTGGCCGTTGCAGTGGTCGCGGTGTGGCAGACGTTTGTTTGGGCGACTGGCGTCTCTCCGTTGGTACTGCCGTCTCCGCTGCAGGTGTGTTCCGCTTTATTACATGAAAGAGCAGACTTGGTCGAAGCGGCATGGTGCACGACATGTGCGGCGTTAACCGGCCTGACTGCAAGTGCTCTGCTGGGCGTACTGACGGCGTTTGCCTTTTCTCAGTCACGCACTGTGCGACGAACGTTTTATCCGTATGCGATCCTGCTGCAAACGGTGCCCATCATCGCCATCGCTCCTATCATCGTGATTTCGTTCGGTCGCGGGTTTCACGCAGTTGCACTGGTTTCGCTGGTGATCAGCCTCTTTCCGATCATCACCAATACAACAACAGGTCTGCTGCAAATTGACTCCGGGCAGCTTGAGCTGTTCGAACTGCATTCTGCGACCTCGTGGCAGACACTATGGAAGCTGCGACTGCCATCGTCTTTGCCATACCTGATCAGCGGCGTACGCATCGCCGGTGGTGCCGCCATTGTGGGAGCGATTGTCGGAGAGTTTTTTGTGGGCTCCAGCCAGCCGGGTCTGGGTTCCATGATTCAGAAGAAAGCGGCCGGCATCGCGATGGACGAGCTGTTTGCAACCGTCTTTGTTTCCACGCTGCTGGGCGTGGCGATATTCGGGACCATAACATTGGTTGGTGAATGGATTCTGAAACGGTTCTTTGGCATGAGTCTGAGTGGCGTGCGTTAGAGCAGTCCTGCAGAAATCATCGCCTGGCGAATGGTTTCAATGTCTTCGGGGCTGCACGCGGACGACGGTGCTCGCGGAACGCCGGCGTCAAAACCCTGCAGAGTCAACGCCGCTTTCAGCCCGGCCGCTCGGCGTGACAGAATCTGCCAGTCCGTTTCGTGCAATCGATCCTGAATGGTCCTGGCTGCGGCAACGTTTCCCTTGGACGCTAGTTTCAGAACGTCCACACATTCCTGTGGTGCAACATTGCCCAGCATCAGGCACGCGCCGTCAGCTCCAATGACTGCACCTGCCAGCAGCAGACTTCCGTTGCCCGTCCAGAAATGTTTCTGTGCCGGTATGAACGTTCGAACGCGTGCTTCGAACCGTAGATCTGCGGAAGCAATGTAGCCTGCGACGTTGTCCATTGCAGTGACGTTGCCAATCAGTTCGGCAGTGATGTTTCTGGGCGCTGTGCTGCTGAGAAACATGCCCGGAGCTGGCTGGTTAATAATGTAGACAGGAATCGGGCAGCGTGAGATGGTGTACCGCAGGTAATCGGCCACATTGTCTGTTAGTCGAGGAATACGCAGGCGAATGTAATCGGCACCCGCCTCAGCGAATGCTTCCGCAAGCCGCAGAGTTTCAGTCAATGAAGGGCTGTCGATGCCTGCAATGAGCAGTTTTTCGTCACCACAGATTTGATTCACACATCGAACAATTCGCAGCTTCTCGTCTTCCGACAAAAAAGCTTCTTCGCCGTTCTCTGAATTCAATACGAAACCCGACAACGGTGTCCGAATCCAGCGGCCGATGTTTCGTTGCAACGCATCAAAGTCGACGCCGTCGTTCCTGCCAAATGGTGTCGGCGTGGGAGCGACGACAATTGGGTTGTCGATTTCTGCGATCATGTTGTTCGTCTTGGTTCGGTGGGTACCGCGAAACAGACAGGCTACAGCGTCTTACACTTTTTCGTGGCCGCGAACGACGCAATCTGTCAGCAGTCTTGTTGCTCCCACGAGGCAGGACCGGCTACGACAATTAGTAAACGTCTCTAATAGCGAAATCTCTGGAAACAAACAGCAGTAGCGAAAAAAACAGCAAAGCCGACCCACGAAACGAAGACTTCAGCAACTGGCCTGCGGTGTTCCCGTGTTTGTAACCGGCGCAGCAGGCACACCACCGGCACAGAGCCTGGGAAACCTGCAAGGAATGCCCATTCGAAAACAAGACTCAGGCGCCGGCAGGCCAGAAAATAGGCCATGCAGATGCAGAGAAACACGAGCAACGGCAGGCGGCGTCTGAGAAACGCCCATGATGATGGCACCTGCGTTTCCACGGCTGCATTCGGGTGACTGACAAATTCAAGGGCCGCATACAGGCAGACGGGCCAGGTGAAAACAAACTCGTTTGTGAGATGTCCCAGGACTGTTGTGCCCAATGCTCCCACAGTGCACAGGAAGACGAGTTCGACACACGGGCTGCGGCCGTTCCTCTGATACTTTTTCCTTGCAGACGCTGCGGCTGCCTTGCCGACGATAATCAACGTAATTCCTGCAATGAACCACTGAATCAGCCACCGATCGTGCGGCACGTCGAAAGCATATTCCGGCTCGACGGCCAGCACGATGGCCGCCAGGTTGCGGTATTGTTTCTGCGACAGCTCGCCGGCTCTGAGTGTCACATCAGCCTTCAGGTCCTCCGGCTGTCCCACATAGACGCAGACAGCCATTGATTGATTGCGAACAAAGACCCGGCCGTTGCACAGGCAAGAGGGCGTCCATGTTAATTCTCCCCCCCCAGAACCGTGCACCGCGCCAGTTCAACGCACTCAGACGGATCGGTCTTCAGTAGAATCAGTTCGCCCAGTTCATTCAGAATGATGAGCTTACCGTCTGTGGCAATGATGCCCGCCTGTCCGATGTCGCTGGCAAACTCGTCTGCATTGGACGTGCGACGTGGCCGTCCCGTTCCGTTGGCCCATTGTTCTTCGCCCGTTCGAAATTCGATACAGCGAAAAATGCCGCGGGACGGTCGATGTGTCTTTGACTGCACGTCAAAAATACCGAAGCCGTATAGATGTCCATCGACAAGAACGCTGGAACAGACGTCATTTGACATCGTTTTCGATCGCCAGACAGTCTTTGGCTTCTCGGCTGAAACATCCAAAAGGTGACTGCCCGACCGGAACGGACCAGATACCCACAGGTTTGGCTCATCGTATATCGGCCATGCAGAGTGTTCGTCATATCCCCGCGAAAGGTCGATCTGATGGACCAGTTGACCGTCATCCTGCCTCAGAATCAACAGTGAATTTTGCATGTAGCAAACGACCAGAGCGTCACCGTTGACGTTGATGGGCAATGCAGGCGTGTAGCTTGCCGGTTCACTGGTCGACTTCCAGATTTCAGCGCCGGTATCCGCGTCAAAGGCAACGACTCCGGCATTGCTGGCGCCGACGGGAAGGATGACCATGTCGTTCGTGACCGTAGGCGAGCAGGCGTAGCCAAAATCACAGCCTTCAATTCCGTACGTCTTCAACAAATCCTGCGACCATATTCTGTCGCCCGAAGATTGATCAAGACAACACAGTAGACCATCGGGTGACGTGAAGAACAGCCTTCCGCCGGAGAGCGTGGGCGTGGATCGTGGACCGGGGTAGACGCCGGCAAATTCATATGGCCAGTCATACCGATACTCCCAGATGGTTTCACCGGTATCTGCATGCAGACAGTAAACATATTGCCCGGTTACGTTTTGTCCCTGGGTGAAGACATGATCTTCAGCCGCCACAAAGGCGGAATATCCCTGGCCCAGCATTCTGGTCCACAGAACAGGCGGACCTTCTGCCGGCCACTCGTCAGCCAGATTGGTTTCCGAAGAATGGCCGTTGTAAGCCGGGCCGCGAACAAACGGCCAGTCATCATCGGCACAGCCGCTTTTGCCAACGGCGAGCAACACGATGCTCAGGTAGCAGCCCAATGCGGGACGGCCCGCCAGCAGATCAAAGATGCTGCCTGGAATCCGCATTGTCCGCTCCCGTTTGTTACAGCACTGATGCACACACAACGGATCGATGATTTCCTGAAGGACTCAGGAATATCCGAATTGCCGCCCGCGCACCTGCTTCCGAAGGATTGGCGGGCGCCCTGACACAATCTGAACCACCAGGATCATCTGACGCGCATTAGCCCGTCTTTACAGGTTACAGGAGCGTAGGTTGTGGATCGACGCCGCAATCAACCATCGGCTATGTAAAACGACGTTGATGTTTTCCCGACTCGATAATTCAACAGATCCCTGACGTTTGTTTTATTGTCTGTTGATTAGAGTGGCGCATAAAGAAAGCGGCAAAGTTGTTACTTTGCCGCTCGTTTTTTCCGTGGGTCAGACTGTGGAACGTCTGCGGCCGATATTAATATCGGCCTCCTCCGCCTCCTCCGCCATAACCACCACCACCGCCACCACCGCCGCCACTACGACGTGGTTCGCGAGGTCTTGCCTCATTGACCACGATTTGACGTCCGTCAAGATCCGATCCATTCAACGCGTCAATCGCTTCATCCCCGCCTGAGTCCATTTCGACGAACCCGAATCCCTTCGAACGTCCGGTTTCACGATCGGAGATGACCTTTGCGGAGGTCACTGTTCCGAACTGTGCGAAGGCCTGTTCAAGGCCTTCGGATGTGGTTCCCCATGCGAGGCTCCCAACAAAAATGTTCTTACTCATCTACTCACCCCGAGCTTCACAGCCCAAAAAACACAGAAGCACTACCCCCAACAACGGCAGCAGTAAAACCCCAATTCCTCTGACACAACCAGTCGACCGTCGACCATGCCAGAAAGCTAACTGGTTGCCCCAATGGAATTCGTGCTTTGGAGATCACTTACACCACGACTGTTATGGACAGGCATGGTGAGCAATACAAAGATGAGCCGACGAACCAGCAGCAGAAAGCAGAAGGAGATCGGCTCGGAATTCATAATGGAATTCTTAACGAGCCAGCTTGTTTGTTAATCTACGATTTGTCGCCCAGCTTGGCAATACGGAGTACCCCCTTACTCCATCAGTCTGGTTTTTTTGAAAATTTCTTTTCTGACGGTTTCTAAACCGCAGGGACACCACTCACAACGGCACAGACACCATTTCAATGACGAATGAACACACCGCAGATACCCACGCTTCCCCTGTTGACGTCGTTACGAAACTCATTGAGTCGCGCCGATCAATCAAGCCTGCTGACTTTTCAGGTCGCCGCGTCGAGGACGCACTCGTCTGGCAAATGCTCCGCAATGCCAACTGGGCGCCAACTCATGGCATGACGGAGCCGTGGAGGTTCTTCGTGTACACCGATGCCGCAAGAATCAGGCTGGGAAAGTTTCTGGCAGAGATCTACCAAACGGTCACCCCTGAAGAATCTTTCAAGCCAGCCAAGGCAGCAAAGCTGATTTCCAATGCAGAACGATCCTCTCACCTGATTGTGATCGCCATGAAACGTCAGGTGTCGGAAAAGATTCCTGAAGTGGAAGAGATCGAAGCGGTAGCGTGTGCTGTCCAGAACCTGCATTTGACAGCAACCGCGATGGGGGTTGCAGGATACTGGTCTTCCGGAAAAGCAATATGCAGCGTTCAGCTGTGCAGGCATCTTGGCCTCAGTCCCGGTGATTGCATTCTTGGATTATTCTACGTGGGGTACCCGGGCACTGATTGGCCGAGCGGATCGCGTTCTCCCGTGGGTGAAAAAGTTGTCTGGGCGTCCGATGCGTGAGCTGTCGCAGCAACAGCACGTACATTGCGCAGTGGACTCTGATGGCGGCAGGCGGGACTTGATCCGAGTCTGATCTCACGCTCGAAGTCCTCACCCGACTGGCTTCCCAATCCACTGCATGTGAACGTACAGTTCATAAAGACTGTGGTGTCATGCCGCATCGACCACGAGCCCCGAATTCGACAACAACCGCCAGGCCATGGCCTGCTGTGAAACGACGATTGATCATCATGTTGCGATTATTACTGGCTGTCACGTTCTTGTGTTCTTCAGTTCATGCCACTGATCCCGTCCGTCCGAACGTCCTGTTCATTGCCGTCGATGACCTGCGACCGGAACTCGCCTGCTACGGCAGACAGCACATTCATTCGCCCAGTATCGATGGGTTGGCCGCGTCTGGTGTGTTGTTTGAAAAAGCCTATTGCATGGTGCCAACATGCGGTGCGTCACGTGCCAGCTTGATGACGGGATTACGACCGTCACCGACGCGGTTCGTCAACTACCTGACAAAGGCTGACAACGATGCACCGGGCATCACGACACTCAATACGCACTTCCGCAATAACGGCTATCGCACGATTTCGCTGGGCAAGGTCTTTCATCACAAGACAGACAATGCCCACGGTTGGTCCGAACCGGCATGGCGACCATCACAGGAACGATGGTATCGCCTGCCCGAAAATCACCGGTTGCACGTGGAAGGGCAGAAGCAAAGGAAGAAGAAGCGTGGACCGGCATGGGAATCTGCTGACGTGCCGGACAACGCCTATGCTGACGGTCTGCTGGCGGAACGTGCCGTCGCCGAACTCCGTATGTTGAAAGACCGTGATCAGCCATTCTTCATGGCTGTTGGATTTCTAAAACCGCATTTGCCGTTCATTGCTCCTGAAAAGTACTGGACGCTGTATGACCATGATCAGATCGAAATTCCGGATAACTATCATGCTCCGAGAGACGCGCCTGCTGAATCCATCCACAATTCCGGTGAGCTACGTTCCTACGCTGGCATCCCCGCCAGAGGGCCGGTTTCCGATGAAACGGCTCGCAATCTGATCCACGGATACAACGCCTGCGTCAGCTACACGGACGCTCAGATTGGCAAACTGCTGGCCGAACTCGACCGACTGGAACTTTCCGAAAACACAATCGTTGTCCTGTGGGGCGACCACGGCTGGAATCTCGGTGAGCACACACTCTGGTGCAAACACAGTTGCTACGAAACGTCGATGCAGATTCCGCTGATCATGCGGGCTCCCGGAATCAAAGGCGGTCAGCGAAGATCGGGACTCGTGGAATCCATCGACCTGTATCCGACACTTTGTGAACTTTCCGGGCTGAAGTCGCCAGGCCATTTGCAGGGGCGCAGCTTTTCCGGATTGATGAAAGACGCGCAGGCGGAATGGAAAACAGCAGTTGTCGGACGGTTTAGAGACGGAGATACGATTCGAACAGAAAAGTTTCGATTCACAGAATATTCGAACAATCCAGGAAAGCGTACGGCCGCAATGCTCTACGACCATGCAGCTGATCCTGGTGAGAACGTGAACGTGGTGAACTCGAGAAAGCAGGTCGCAAATAAGCTGACGAAAGAGCTGCATCAGATTAAGATGAGTGGCAACGATTGAACGAATCCTATTGACGATGAGACCATGCAAACCAATCAAACACCGAATCGCATTCTAAGCCGACGGGCGTTCCTGCAGAACGGCACGCTATTGCTGACCGCGGCGGCAGCGGATGTTTCTCCGATTCTTGCCGGGCAGAAAGAGTCGATGGTTCGCATTGGGTTGGTAACAGACCTGCACTATGCCGACAAGCCGGCTGCTGGCAGCAGGCACTACCGGGAGACACCGGACAAACTGGCAGAGGCCACCGCTCAGTTTTTGGGGAACCAACCTGACTTCATCGTGGAACTGGGAGACTTCATAGACGCCGCCGATTCTGTGGACACGGAACTCGTCTATCTGAAACGGATCCACAAAGAGTTCCTTTCAATCTGCAGTCAGCGTCATCACGTACTGGGAAATCACTGCGTGTACACCCTGAACAAGCGTGAATTTCTGGACGTCGTCGAGCAGCCGAAATCGTATTATTCGTTTGACGTTGGCGACTTTCATTTCATCGTGCTGGACTCATGCTTCCGCAGCGACGGTATGCCGTATGGTCGAAAAAACTTCGAGTGGACCGACCCCAACATCCCTGCTGCGGAACTCGAATGGCTGAAAGCGGATTTGAACGCTACTAAAAAACAGACCGTCGTGTTTGCTCATCAACGACTCGACGTCAGCAATCATTACGGCGTCAAGAATGCCGACAGCGTTCGCAGCCTGTTCGAAGCGTCGGGTCGAGTGCTGGCTGTTTTTCAGGGACACAGTCACAAGAACGACCACAACGAAATCGGCGGCATTCACTACTGCACGCTGGTCGCCATGGTGGAAGGATCGGGCGCAGAAAACAACGCGTTTTCTGTGATGGAGATCACGGCGGACGGGACGATTAAAATTGAGGGGTTTCGCAAGCAGGCGGATTACCGCTGGGGCGTCTGATGGCATAGCAATACGGGGTCGGGAGTCTTTTTCTGAGTGATCTGTCCAACGCATTGATTTGAATCTGCATGTCCAATCCTGATATGCAGAAAAAGACTCCCGACCCTTTTCACGCCTCACCGTGTCCACGTCAGCCATTTTTTGAACAGCTTCTGCACAAACGGAGTCAGCCGTGTGCGGCTGTACTGGTCGCCGAGTTTTCGGATGGCTTCGGCCTGAGTGGGATACGGATGAATAGTCGTTCCGATCGATGACAGGCCAACGCCTTTTGCCAGTCGCAGCGTCTTCTTCCAACCGGGGATCCGGCTGTTGACCGTCATGGCCAGAGTGAACTCATTGATCATGTCTCCGGCATTTGCGGCCACGATCGTAGCTCCCACAATTTCGTCCGTTCCTTTCCTGACGTGGGCTCGGACGAAGCCGTCCGTGTCGGCCTCCAGAATGGCTCGGTCGATGTCCTTCATTTCGACCGTGTAGGTGTCGATTTCGATACCCTGAGCGGCCGCTTCCTTCGCTCCCATACCGACGTGTGCCAGTTCCGGCGACGTGTACGTACACCACGGCACCGTCAGAGCACTTGCTTTGGCTCGTCCTTTGAATAACGTGTTTTGGATCACAATGCGAGCCATGAAGTCGGCGCTATGAGTAAACTTGTACTGCGAACAGACGTCGCCGGCGGCGTAGATCATCGGGTTGCTCGTTTGCAGGCGATCATTGATTTCGACACCGCTGCGGGAATCGAAACTCACGCCGACGGCTTCCAGCCCAAGACCGTCAACGTTTGGTGTGCGGCCAATGCCCACCAGCACCTTGTCCACGACAACTTCGTGTTCCTGACCATCCTGTGCGTATGTGACAACTGTTTCGTTACCTCGTTTTTCCATGCGTGTTGTCTGAGCATTCACGATAAATCGAATGCCATCGCGTTCCATGGACTGTTGAACGACCAGCGCCGCGTCAGAATCTTCACGAGGCAGAATGTGGGCCGCCTTTTCAATCTGAGTGACTTCGCAGCCGAAGCGAGCGAAACTCTGGGCCATCTCACTGCCGATTGGTCCGCCACCGATGACAGCCATCCGTGCCGGCAACTCGGTTAGAGAAAACAGCGTTTCATTCGTTAAAGCTCCGACCTCCTGCAGACCGGGAATGGGGAGTTCGGCTGCCCGAGCTCCCGTACAGACGACAGCTCGCTTGAACTTCAGCTGCTGGCCTTTGACTTGCACAGTGTCGTTGCCGATGAATTTGCCGCCACCGAAATAAACGTCGATGCCCAATTCCGTAAATCGAGTGGCCGCGTCGTGATGGCTCATTCCTGCCCGCAGGCTTCTCATACGCTCCATCACTTTCGAGAAGTCCGTATTCCATCCGTCCGGCACGTCAACGCCAAATTCGCCCGATTCGCGAACGGCCGCCGCTGCCCGGGCAGCACTGATGATGCCCTTGGACGGAACGCAGCCGACGTTCAGGCAGTCGCCACCCATTAAGTCGCGTTCAATCAAAGCGACTTTCGCTCCCAGTCCGGCAGCTCCGGCAGCGGTGACAAGTCCTGCCGGACCGGCACCGATGACGACAAGGTTGTAGCGGCCATCGGGCGACGGATTCTGCCATTCCGGCGGGGCTACATGCGTTTGCAGCAACTGATTATGCTCGTCCAGAGGATGCAACTGCGGAAGGCTGGACATTGACGATTGCTCCTGAGGACGATGATGGCGCGTTGGCGGAGACGGCTTCATGGTCAGCCGGATCTGTGCCTGTGACGCGTCGGATCACCGAGGACTTACTCACTTTAAGAATTCACGCACATCGCCGAACCCTTTCCTGAGCCGACGATGTCAGACCGGTGGTTTTTTGTGAGGACTGCAGTTTATCGTTAGTCAGTCACACACCTGGCGCGAAAGATAAACGAGTACTGTCGGATTCTCGCCGCTGTTTTGGAAACCTGTAGCCACATACATTGAGAGGATTGTCTATGTTCCGTCAAAGTTTTTCAGCGTCGCGATTGTTGCTGCGGCCACCGTATGTCTGACCACAACGGCATTTGGTCAGTCCAGTTCACGAGGAAACGTGGTTATTAACCGTGGCTTCTCGTCGCAGGGCTCGTCCGGCCGGAGCGTGCAGCGGGCTCCTCAGACGTTTGAAGACAAGTTCTGGACTTATCTTCGCGACAGTCGTTACAAACAATGGGCGCCGGTTCCCGGCAAGACAGACGACCTGTACCCTGGACAGAACCCCCATGGTGCGACGTTGAAAATGTATCTGAATCGCAAAGCGGCGGGACGACCGGCGGAACTGCCAAACGGTTCGGTTATTGTCAAAGAGATCTACGATCCGACGGGCAAAAAAACTGATGGCTGTTACGGTGATGTACAAGACGCCGAATTACAATCCCGACGCTGGTGACTGGTACTGGGTCAAGTACCAGGCCGATGGCAAGGTCGATCAAAAGGCCACCCCGATGGGCAATATCAGACTTGCCGGAAAACCGAAGGGCTGCATCGAATGCCATGCCGATGCGAAAGGTGGTGACTACGCATTTTTTAACGACGGGCCGTAAGGTCGTCTGCGACTGCGACGGCTGATTTTTTTTAACCCCAGAACATGGGGTTGTGTTTTCCTCTATTCAACTAGCCTCACGATACATCGTTTCGCCAATTGCTCTAGACGTTGTTCAGCTCTTCCAGGGCTTCGCCGATGGACGCTCGGATTTCTCGCAGAGAAATCGGGTACTCGGCCGTCCACAGATTCTCAGATTCTGCCAGCTCTGAAACGATCGACATTTGCAGCTGAGTCAGCAGCGCGATGATCGGAGCTGGTGAATGCTGCTCAACGAACCCACCAAACTTGCAGATGTCGGCGCTGGGTATGCCGGACCCTGCCAGCACGAACAGGTCCGGTGCCTGAGACTCGAGAGCTGATTTTGCGGATTCAAGACCGTCCAGGGTCTGACAGTTGAACTGATGATTCGTGAGGTATCGGTCAAATGTTTCCCGTTCGACGGGATCAGTGACAATCATGTAAATTAACTTGTCAACACTCATGTTCAACTCCCCGGTCGTTTGGCTATTGGCCGGCACCAGCAACCAGTAGTAGTGCCCGATCAAAATCCTGGGTCAGCCATATCGCCTCTACAGCGTTTCACGCTGACGCGTGGCCGCGAAAAACGGTTTTCGATAGCAGTCTCGTTACTCCCACGAGCCACCAGTGTTTAGGACAGTTAGTAAACTGCTCTGATACATATCTCTGTGAGCAGGCCATCTTGGGCTTTGCAGTGACGCAAAGACAGATGTTTTTGCGGCGTCTCAGCGATTCGCCGTACAACGCGCTGATTATCTGGCGACGCCGCTGCTTCGAGAGTCAGCTTGATACGACCGGCGACTAAGCCAGAATGTCGGATACGACTTGTGCCGGTTCCGCTCCCGTGAGCTTCTGGTCGAGGCCCTGATAGCGGAACGTCAGACGGTTGTGATCGATTCCCACCTGATTCAGGATTGTGGCGTTCATGTCCCGAATGTGGACCGGGTTTTCAACGATATTATAGCAGTAGCCATCGGTCTTCCCGAATTCAAATCCTCGTTTGACGCCGGCTCCGGCCATCCACATTGTGAAACAGCGTCCGAGGTGGTCACGTCCATGATTGTCGGAAGTCAGGTTGCCCTGCGAATAAATGGTGCGGCCAAATTCTCCACCCCAGACAATCAACGTGTCTTCGAACAGTCCACGCTGCTTAAGATCAGTGATCAGGCCATGGATCGGATGGTCAATGGAATTGCACTGACCACGAATGAGTTTCGGCAGGCTGCCGTGCTGGTCCCAGCCTCGGTGGAACAGCTGCACAAACGGTACGCCCTGTTCCGCCAGTTTCCTGGCAATCAGGCAGTTCCGAGCAAACGACCCCGGTGCTTCAATGTCCGGGCCATATAACGCTTTGGTTTCCGCTGTCTCAGAATTCAGGTCCATCAGTCCCGGGACCGACGTCTGCATGCGAAACGCCATTTCGTATGCAGCAATCCTGGTCAGAGTTTCCGGATCCCCAAAGCTGCTGAAGTGTTCCTGGTTAATGGCCGCAATGCGGTCCAGCATTCGTCGTCGAGTGGCACGGTCGATTCCGTCCGGGTCGTTCAGGTACAGGACCGGACTGCTGCCGGCTCGCAATGCAACACCCTGATGTTGTGACGGCAGAAATCCACTTCCCCACAGCCGACTGTACAGCGCCTGTTTCTGGCCCGGCCCCTTTGAAATCATCACCACGTATGAGGGCAGGTTCTTGTTGGGGCTTCCGAGTCCATAGCTGACCCACGCGCCCATGCTGGCTTTGCCGGGCTGCTGGACTCCCGTGTTGATGAACGTAATGGCCGGGTCGTGATTAATCGCTTCGGTGTGAACATACTTTACCAGAGTAATGTCGTCCACCAGCTTTGCCGTCTGTGGCAGAATTTCGCTGACCCATGTTCCGTTTTGTCCATGTTGCGAAAAATTGAACATGGGAGCCACGCATGGAAAGGACTTCTGTCCGGACGTCATCGTTGTGATGCGTTGCCCGTTACGAATGGATTCCGGCAATTCCTGACCATGGATTTTCCGCACCTCTGGTTTGTAATCCCACGTGTCAATGTGTGACGGCCCACCACACATGAACAGGTAGATGACTCGTTTCGCCTTTGGGGCAAAATGCGGCAGGTCGGGCAAGCCACCATTGGCGGCAGCCGTCGTCACAGCAGACGGAGCTGCTGCAGCGCTGCCCATCAGCGATGCGAGAGCCGCTGCGCCGAGAGGTCGGCCGGCATTCGCCAGCAGGTCGCGGCGATTGAGTGTTGCCTGCAGACTGGCGAATGATTGTTGGAGGTCGTTTGATGACGTCATTTAAAAACTATCCTCATCGTTCCGGTCGGCTCGTCTGCCGACTCCACAACACTTCAGAATGTAGTTGCAGGCATGTCCTGCGGAAATCAATATTGTTGAATTCAGAACCCGTCTGCCACGGCGGCATTCGAGCGGAATGTGTTCTACCCGCGAGTCAATGTCTCATCCAGATTCAGAATCATGCTGGTGACGACAGTCATGGCGGCATGAGTCGCCGTGTCCAGAGACTCGTCGCGTTTGGATTCGCCGATCGCCAGAAAATTGCTGGCAATCTCAGCATCTGCCTGAAAGCGTTCCAATTCTTCATAAAACGCTTCCATCAGAATGGCCTGCACTCCGGTGTTTGGTCGCACGCCGACGGCTCGTCGAAAGATATACACAATTTGCTGTTCCACTGAACTGCCGCCGCTTTGTAGTCCTGTCTGGGCAAGGGCCCGGGCCGCTTCAACAAACTGCGGATCGTTCATTGTGACCAGAGCCTGCAAAGGCGTGTTGGTGCGCGAACGCTTCAGTGAACACTTCTCCCGAGTTGGTGCGTCGAAGATCGTCATCGACGGCGCCGGAGCGGACCGTTTCCAGTACGTGTACATCGATCGCCGGTACAGCTTCTCGCCGCTGTCCTGCACGAATCTCAGATTGCCGTTCAGGCTGACTTCATTCCACAGACCTGCCGGCTGGTAAGGCTTAACACTAGGCCCGCCGACCCTCGGTACCAGCAGACCGCTGGCCGCCAGCGCGTTGTCTCGCACAAATTCGGCCTGCAATCGGAACCGAGCACCACGTGACAGCAGTCGGTTTTCCGGGTCCGTGGCTAACTTGTCAGTCGTCAGCGCAGACGATTGTCGGTAGGTCGATGACATGACCATCTGCTTGATCGTTCGCTTGATGTCCCATTTCGATTCGACAAAATCGACGGCCAGCCAGTCGATTAAGTCCGGATGGCTGGGCCATTCTCCCTGAGCTCCGAAGTCGTCCAGAGATCGCACGATGCCTTCACCAAAAAGCATGGTCCAGTAGTTGTTCACTGCCACTCGAGCGGTCAACGGGTGATCCGGTTCGGTCAGCCAGTTGGCCAGCCCCAACCGGTTTGCAGGTGCGCCGGCGGGTAGTGCGGGCAGGGCCGCGGGCACGTTGGGTTCGACTTCTCGATCCTTTAGTGGAGTCGCATAGTTGCCTCGCTCAAGCACGAAGGTCTCCCGCATAGCAGAAACATCGTTCATGATCATCACATTGACGATTGGTTTTCGAAGTTCGGCGATCCTTGATGAAAGTTGCGTCCGTTTTTGTGTCAGTGCCTTATAGGGTTCGTCCACAGAGCTCAGAAAGTGAGCACGCAGAACCTTGTTTTCATCAGCTGAGCGTTGTGCAGCAGCCTTCGCCAGCAGCGGTGTGATCACATCGATACCGGCCAGCGCCGCGACTTCCGATTCTGCGAGTACTCGGCCATAGACACGGACGTCGTCGACGAGTCCGTTGTAGTTTGAGCCACCGTTGCGGCGCCCCAGATAGAATGGTCCTTTTGACTTGATGCTGCCGCCCAGTCGATCTTCCCTGACATCCCATTCCCATAGCTTGCCGTCCACATAAATCCTGACGCCGGCCGCTTTTTTTGAGCCGTCATATGTCACGAAGACGTGTTGCCACGTATCTGGTTTCAGTTTCTGTTTTGTGCTGACCTTGATCGCATCGGTTGGCCATTTGCTGATGATGTGTGGTTCAACGGCGCCACCGGACAGGTGCAGGTCGTAGCCACGAAAGTCATTTGCGTTATTCATTCTGGCCAGAGGCGCACCACTCGCAGCACCTTTCGGTTTGATCCAAGATCCATACGAAAACCCGTGGCTGCCATCGAAGTCGCCGACATTGCCAAGGTCGACAAAATTCTTTGTGTCACAATTGAAGGCTTTGCCGAATCTTCCATCTGCCCATTTTACCGGTCCGTTGAGCTTTCCCTTGCGTCCTGCACCGACCAGATCCGTCACGACTCGGCCTTTGCCTTCGTCCAGTGGCACGTATGCGACCATGTCTGTGGGGATCAACGGCTGACTGCCGGCCGTTGTCGATGCATCGGTCAGCCACTTCTGGAATTGCGGTTCTGACGCCTGTGATCGAGCGTCAAGCTGCGGCTGCAGCCCGTTGAGTTCCTGTTGCAGTCCGTCCGCCTGAGCGATCTTTGCTCCCTCAAAGATGTCGACGATTGGAGCTTCGTTTCCGTTCCGAGTTTGCCGGCCCCGATCTGCAGCCTGATTGAAGTAAGCGAAGAAGCTGTAGTATTCTTCCTGCGTGATGGGGTCGTACTTATGGTTGTGGCACTGAGCACATTCCATGCTCAGTCCCATCCACACCATCGATGTTGTTTTTACGCGATCGATGGCATATTCCACACGGTACTCTTCTTCAATCAGTCCACCTTCGTCGGTCGTCGCGTTATTGCGCAGAAAACCAGTGGCCACTTTCTGTTCTGTGGTCGAATTCGGAAGCAGATCACCGGCGAGCTGCTCGACGGTAAACTGGTCGAACGGCTTGTTGCTGTTGTAGGCACTGATCACCCAGTCACGCCATGGCCACATGTCGCGAGGGCCGTCTGCGTGAAACACGCTGGTGTCTCCGTAGCGAGCGGCATCCATCCAGACCACCGCCATACGTTCGCCGAAGTGTGGTGATTTCAGCAGTCGGTCAATGACTTTTCCGTAAGCGCTGTCAGAGCTGTCGGCCAGGAAGGCGTCGATTTCCACGATTGTGGGAGGCAGCCCGGTGAGGTCCAGTGTCACGCGACGCAGCAGGCGTTCTTTGTCGGCGTCGCTGTTGGGCTGCAGCCCTTCAGTCAGCAGACGTCGCAGGATAAATCCATCGATGGGATTTCGTATCCATTTGCGCAGAGATTCATCGATGGCGGCCGTTTCCTTCCTGTTGGAGGCACCAGGTTCCACGACGAAGGGCACGACGGGTTTCACGGGAGCGATGAATGACCAGTGTCCTTCTGAAGCGGCCCCGCTTTCGACCCAGGCCCTGATCGTGGCGATCTCTTCCGGCTTCAGGTCCACGTGGGCGTCCGGAGGAGGCATGACGACATCGGGGTCCTTTGCCGTGATTCGTGCCCAGCCATCGCTGTCGGTGAGACCACCTTCAAATGTCTGCCGAATGCCTTCGGGTTGATCCAGCCGCAGGTCCGCTTCGCGGTGAGCGTCATCCGGGCCGTGGCACTTTGAGCACTTCGTGGACAGGATCGGACGCACATCGCGGTTAAAACGAATGTCGGCGCCGACAGAACAAGGGATCAGCGAGGTTACGATTAACAGGCGGAGATGGCACAAATGCCTCATGTCGGGAACTCGTTACAGGTAGGTGGGAATGGGGTGGCGAGTCCCCAAGTGTAACCAGCCGACGATGCAGCGTTAATCAGGATTCCGGAACCCATGTTGCGATTCAATCAACGCTGGTTTTTGTCTACTGCCTGAGAATGCCGTCTACTACTGCTTCAGAGCCTTGGGGCCGGTCCCGTGGCACGGCTCTGACACGTGTTTTCATCAGCAATTAACAGCCTGATGTCGTCATAATCCCCTTGTTTTCCGGTGACTGATTCAATATCTTTCGCAGCTCATCGCCCTATGCCGTCAAGCCTGACCGGCTGTTTCCTGCAAAATTCTTTGCCGCGATGGTTACGAACCGGAAAACTTCGCGGTTTTCCCCTAACGTTTTGGTGTCATGTGACGCCAATTCTCCCAACTCCCTTCATATTGAGACCTTCAGACATGAGCGCCGTATCGGAAAAGCTCCACTACAAAGTTGCCAACATCGAACTTGCAGAACTGGGCCGGAAAGAAATCGAAATCGCTGAGATTGAGATGCCCGGCCTGATGGCTCTCCGGGCCAAGTATGGAGATTCTAAGCCGCTAAAGGGTGCTCGTATAGCGGGCTGCCTGCACATGACCATTCAAACGGCTGTGCTGATCGAAACCTTGAAGGCTCTTGGTGCGGACGTGACCTGGTCCAGCTGTAACATCTTTTCCACTCAGGATCACGCCGCCGCTGCCATCGCCGCCGCCGGGATTCCTGTTTACGCATGGAAGGGCATGACCGACGAAGAATTTGATTGGTGCATCGAACAGACTCTTTACTTCCCTGATGGCCAGCCGCTCAACCTGATCCTGGACGATGGTGGCGATCTGACACTGATGGTTCACGACAAATTTCCGGAACTTCTGGGTGACATCAAAGGGCTATCCGAAGAAACCACCACCGGCGTTCACCGTCTGCATCAGATGATGGAAGAAGGCAAGCTGGCTGTACCGGCCATCAACGTCAACGATTCGGTTACGAAGAGCAAGTTCGATAACCTGTACGGTTGCCGCGAATCACTGGCGGACGGCATCAAGCGAGCCACCGACGTGATGGTCGCCGGAAAAGTTGTTGTGGTCTGCGGTTATGGCGATGTCGGCAAAGGCTGTGCCGCTGCCATGGACGGCCTGGGGGCTCGAGTGATCGTGACTGAAATCGATCCGATCTGTGCTCTGCAGGCCACGATGGAAGGTTTTCAGGTTACCAACATGGCCGAAGCTTCTGCTATGGGTGACATCTTTGTGACTACCACCGGTAACAAAGACGTCATTCGCGGCGAACACATGGACCAGATGAAGCATCAGGCGATCGTCTGCAACATTGGTCATTTTGACAGCGAAGTTCAGATTGCTTACCTGATTGATCGTTCTGACATCGAAGCTGTCAGAATCAAGACACCGGCTGACGAAGGTGGTCCGGTTGACAAGTATGTCTATCCGGATGGCCGGGCGATCATTGTTCTGGCCGAAGGTCGACTGGTCAATCTTGGTTGTGCTACCGGTCACCCGTCATTCGTGATGAGCAACAGCTTCACCAACCAGGTGATGGCTCAACTGGCTCTGTGGCAGGAAACCGACAAGTACGACATCGGCGTCCATATGCTGCCGAAGGAACTGGACGAAGAAGTAGCCCGCCTGCACCTTGGCAAGTTGGGTGTAAACCTTGAAGTGCTGAGTCAGGATCAGGCTGATTACATCAACGTGCCTGTCGAAGGTCCTTACAAACCTTCTCACTACCGATATTAATCCGACTCGGACTGTGAAAAAACGACAAAGCCCGGCGGCTTCAATACGCCGGGCTTTTTCGTTGGGTTGCCACTGGCTTGGCCAGTGTTGTCTCCGGGACTCACAGGCAGAGCCACTGGCACACCTGCGGACTATGTCGAACCACAGAGCCCGGCATTTCAAAACGCCGTTTTTTTGGCCCTTCTGACGTCGTTGCACAGATAAGTTTTCGCCTCCGGTTGAGAAGCGTGTCACGAATTTCCGGAATTCGGATAGACAGCACAGTTCTGGTGATACGGTGAGTTCCGCGATGGGTATAACGATAGATGAAGACCGTTTCTGTAACCGTTTTCTCTTCGTCTGATGGTAGCCATGAACCTCCAACTTGCCAGTGGAACTTCCGTTACAAACCTAAGCCTGCCGGACGGTACGGTTGTGCACTCGCCGTCAGCGAACGAAACACCGGACGTGCTGTCGGCGGCACTGCAGAATCCGCTCGGATTGCCGGTGCTGCCCGAATGCGTGGTGCCCGGTGACCGCGTCGTGATCGTTGTCGAAGCTGAAACACCGAACGTTGTGGACGTTGTCACTCAGGTGTGGGCACAGTTTCAGGAACTGAACACGGACGAACTGGATGTCACATTGCTGCTGTCGGCCAGCAGTGATGGAGTCGGCAGTCAGGGCGTGATCGATGATTTACCGGTGCACGTTCGAAGTCAGCTGGCCACTCATATCCATGATCCGGCGGATGAAAACCAACGACGGTATCTGGCCAGTTCCGCAGGTGGTGAACGGTTGTACCTGTCGCACTACGTAACGGACGCAGACTTCATCATCAGTATCGGAACGATCGGTTTTGACGGCGTGCTTGGCTATCGAGGTACCAACAGCGCAATCTATCCTGCGTTCTCAGACACAGAAGCGATCAAGTCGGCGAAGCAGAATTGTGATTCGGAGTTGATGCCCGAGGACAAGCGGCCGCTGCGCGATCTGGTTGACGAAATTGGCTGGCTGCTGGGAACTCAGTTCACCGTTCAGATCGTTCCTGACTCTGCTGGTGGAATTGAACGTGTTTTCTGTGGAGCGACCGATGAGGCAATGGCTGCCGCGAAACAGCATCTGAACGAGCGGTATCGTCTGACACTTGAAGAGGAAATACATCTGGCGGTCGTATCGATTCCCGGAAACTCTGATTTCGGCTGGCGACAACTCGGAGCGGCACTGGGAACGGCAGCACGTATCGTTGGCGAAGATGGTCGGATCGCCGTCGTCGCTGAATTGCCGACGCACATCGGCCCGGGTCTGGAAATGCTGCGACGCAGTAAGTCACCGGAGGACCTGCTGCCGTCACTAAACGAAGATCCACCGGAAGACGCGGTAGAGGTTACTCAGCTGATTCATGTACTTCGAACTGCCCAGGTCTTCCTGTTCAGTAACCTGGATGCTCAGTTCGTTGAAGACCTTGGTATCCTGCCGATATCAACGGACACTGAACTGCAGCGGGCGATTGATTCCTCGGACAATGTAATTGTCGTTCCCTGTGCAAACTATGTCTGGGCGCAGGTCGGTGTGGGCACCGCAATCAGCAATCAGCAGTAGATCGGGGCTGCAGCGACGATCCGTAGTGCAGTGCGAATTGTCGGAAAGAGCAAATCTCCCGCACTTGAACGGAGCCTCGAAGAAGCACTACTTGCCACCGACGCTGATCAGGTGTGAGTATGTCCGTAGATACAGCTGCCCGTTGGCAACGGCCGGTGTAGAACGGCTTTCTTCACCAAGATCGTTCTTCGCCAGCAATTTGTACTCCGGCGACGCAGCGAATACCCAGACGACGCCGACTTCATCAACGCAGTAAATGCGACCACCAATTCGGACGGGTGAACCGGATAATGCAGCGCCCGTTCGTTCCGTCCAGTGGATCCCTCCCGTCTTTGCATCGACGCAACTGGCGAATCCTCGATCGTACAGACAGAACAGCAGGTCACCGTCAGCTATCAGGCAGGGGACATACGGAGCTTTGAAGTTACTTCCGTTTTCTATCTTGTAGGCGAGTTCAGCATCGGGCCCCGGTTTGACGGCAACAATGTAATTACTGGAATAGCGTCCGGAACCTGTGCTTCCGAAGATCAGCCCTCCCGCTTCCACGGGTGAGCCAACCGTTCTCATACTGAACAGACCGTCATTAACCGCCCAGTTCTGTTTGCCGGTCATGGGGTCAAGACTGAAGATTCCGTTCCCAGTGCACGAACAGACCAGTTCGTCCGTGCCATCAGCTGCCTGATGAATGAATGGCACAGAATAGCACACGTTCATGGAGACCAGTTCTTTTGTCCATTTCTGTTTTCCGGTTCGGCGGTCGAACGCCATCATGCGGCTTTCGCCCGGCTCTTCTCCCTCATTCAACTGATTCGCCTGTTGCGAATTGTGCAGGATCACTAGGTCCTTGTAGATGATCGGTGAAGTACCGAAGCCGTGCTGACTCTGCCACGTGCCAAGGTCAATGCTCCACGCTTCTGTGCCGTCGTGGTTGAAAGCTTTGAACAGAGTCTCTTTCGGAGTGGACCATGCGACGTAAACGCGTTCTTCATCGGCCGCAGGCGTACACGAAGCAAAGCTGCTGCGAGTGTGCAGATGATGAGTTTCCGATTTGTATTCCTTCTGCCAGAGAATGTCTCCGCTGTTCGCGTGAATGCAGATCATGTAACGGGTAGCGTCGTCCGGATTAGCGCTCAGGACAAATACCCTGTCGCCCCAGACCACGGGCGAACCGCAGCCTGACCCGCCCGGCAACTTCGTCTTGAAGTTGTAGTCTTCTTCAGTGAACTCAACAGGGATGGAATCTCCGTTACCGACGCCCGTCCCGTTGGGCCCACGAAAACGCGACCACTCGCTGCCGCTGGCTGTCATTGATGAAACGGTCGCTGCAATAAGTGTCGCTGCAAGGAAGGCTTTGTTCATGGGGAACTCTGGGTAGGTTGCGATGAAGGTAAACAGGGTTGGAATTATCTCTCCTCGCATTATTTCAATCCTATTGAGCGGATGCCACTGTCCAGGCCGATTGCAGCTGTTCTTTCGCGTAACCCCCCTGTTTGGGGCCGTGAATTTATGGCGCGACAAAATGCCGGGGCAACGGGCGTGCCATGCATACCGCGCTAAAGTTGCGTCCAGCGAAAGTTGTCCTGCTCTGTCCGGAATATCATCAGACGTTGTAATTCGTTCACCCATCGCGCAAGATGTTGACCGAAGGGAACACCTATGCATTCATTGCGAACAGCAATTACACCAGTCATTCAATACGCCGCGGCACTGCTTCTCATGAGTAGCGTGTTCAGCAATATGGGCATCGCTGCAGATCACCGTGTCACCGGAGGTCTGCAGGTTCTTTACGATTTTTCCGGTGGCGACGAAGACGTCGTGCGAGACAGTGCTGAAGTGGGGGCCGCCATCGATTTAAGGATCGCGGATGTTGCTGCGGTGCGGCGAGTAGACGGTGGCTTGCAGATTCTTAAGCCAACGATCATTCAGACGGATCAGCCGCCAGGCAGACTGATCAGTGCCGTTCGCCGAACAGGAGAGATCTCTGTCGAAGCCTGGGTTCGGCCGAAAGACACGACGCAGGAGGGACCAGCACGGATGGTCACGATTTCGCAGGATTCCGGTGCCCGTAATTTCACATTGGGGCAGGAAGGCAACAGGTTCGAGGCTCGACTGCGCACCACAAAGACCACCAGCAACGGAATGCCGTCGTTGGTGTCACCTGAAAAAACCGCGAAGACCAAACTAACCCACGTGCTGTACACCCACGCGAAGGACGGAGAAACGCGAATCTATGTGAATGGTAAACAGACTGCCGAAAAACAGATTGACGGCAATACCGCCAGGTGGGACCAGTCATTTCGGTTCGGACTGGCCAATGAACTATCGAAGGACCGTCCATGGCTGGGCACTCTGCATCTTGTCGCGATGTACAGTCGAGCACTGAGCGCGAAGGAAGTTATTCAGAATTTCGATGCCGGCCCGGACGGTGAGCCGTCGGCAGAGCTGATTGCTGAAAGAAAACAGAGGGCGGCAGCGCGGCACTTTGAAACGGCGATTGCGCCGCTGTTCGCAAAGCACTGCCTTGAATGTCATGATTCGGCGACGCACGAAAGCGGACTGGACCTGTCAAAGAACGTCGCCGCCTTTCGTGGCGGTGAAAACGGGAAAGTGATTTTGCCCGGAAAATCAGCAGAGAGTCCTTTGTGGGCGTCCGTCGAATCCGGATCGATGCCTCATGAGCGTCCGCCGTTGTCTGCCGCTGAGAACGCAGCGTTGAAGAATTGGATCGACGAAGGTGCCACATGGACGCTTGGCCAGATCGACCCTGCTATTTATGCGCATGGAGGCGAAAATCTGAGCTTTGTGCAGCGACTCACCGTGGACGAGTACATCGAAACGGTCCGTCAGGCTGTGGGGGTGGATATCGCAAAGGAAGCACGCGAAATTCTGCCGCGTGACGTGCGAGCCGATGGTTTCAGCAACACGGCCTACAATCTTGGCGTCGACTTTCAACACGTCAATGCGTATGCAACGCTGGCCGAAATTGTCGTCAGCCGCATGGACGTTAAGCCTTTCGTCCTGAGGTATTCGAAGAAGCAGAAGTTCACTGACAAGGACATGGGTGAAGCGATTTCGAAAGTGGGGGGCTGGTTGCTGCGAGGCCCCATCGACGAGCGAGATGTTATTGCCTACCGCGGCATCACGACCACAGTCGCCAGTGCCGGAGGCAACTTCGAGGAAGCGATGGGTTACGTGATTGAAGCGATGCTGCAGTCACCTCGGTTCATCTACCGTGTAGAATCTCAGCGAGGTGACGGGAGTTCACTGCCGGTTACTGACTACGAACTTGCCTCGCGTCTGAGCTATATCATCTGGGGAGCTCCACCTGACGAGGAGCTGATGAAGGCAGCGGAGTCAGGGCAACTGGCGGCATGGGGTACTGAGCAGCAGGCCACCAGAATGCTGCAGGATCCGCGAGCCGTGCGACAGTCGTTGCGCTTTGCAACGGACTGGTTAAATCTTGGCCGTCTGGACAACATGCGGCCCAACGCGAAGCGGTTTCCGGAATGGAATCCGCAGCTTGCCAACGACATGCGTCAGGAAACACTGGCGTACTTTGAAGAGGTGGTCTGGAGGCAGGAACAACCACTGTCTGCACTCCTGAATACGCAGGTGACATTCGCCACGCCAACCCTGGCGAAGTTCTACGGCCTGTCGGGGCAGGGTGATCAGCGGCAGCGATTTGATCTTTCGCAGGTTCCGGGCCGTGGCGGACTGCTGACTCAGGGTAGTCTGCTGACTGTCGGTGGCGATAATGCATCCATGGTGACTCGTGGACTGCTGGTCATGCATGAACTGCTTCGCGGCGTTGTGAAGGATCCACCGCCCTGCGTGGATACGACTCCCGTTCCCACTAAAGCCTGTCTGACTCAGCGCAGCATTGCTATGCAGCGAATCACTAATGCCAGTTGCGGCGGCTGCCATTCAAAATTTGAACCATTGGCCTTTGGTCTGGAAAAATTTGACGGTATCGGCGCGTACCATGACACGGACGAACACGGTAACAAGCTTCGTGGAGATGGCGAAATTCTGTTTCCGGGCACCGCCGAACCCGTTCAGTACGCAGACTCGTCCGAGTTAATGGACTTGCTGGCCGGCAGCGACCGCGTCAGTCAGACGTTAACATGGAAAGTTGCTCAATTCGCGCTGGGACGTCCTTTAGTGGCCGAAGATGCTGTCGTTGTCGATAACATTCACAAAGCTGCTCGGGACAACGGAGGAACATGGCCTGCACTCATGACGGCTATCGTCACCAGCGATCTTGTGCAGACCACGAAGACAGAAGCCGCAGCCGAATAACGTTTCAATCCGGTGGCGATTTGACATCGGACCACCACGTGAGTATTCAGGGCGAAACATCATGACACAAACCATTCACCGCCGAACGACACTCAAAGGTCTTGGTGGCATTGCCATTGGCCTGCCACTGCTGGAAGAAATGACGGCCAGCGCGGCGATGACCACAGCCGCAAAAGAGGCGGGCGCCAAAGTCCCCGTGCGGGCATTCAACGTCTTCTTTGGTCTGGGCATTCCCGCTCCGCTGCAGACCGAAGGTTACGATGGTGTTCTGGAACCCCTGAAGCCACTCAGCGACAAGCTGCTGATCATGCGCGGCGTGGACCACGTGCGCTGTGACCAGTCAGGCATCAACGCACACTTCGACGGCGCGTCGGCGGCATTCACCGCGGAACCTCCCGGCGGCGAAGCCAGGGGAGGAGGAGCTTCGATTGATCAGGTTGTCAAAAAGACGCATTACCCTGACGGGTTGCCGAAAGGCATGGTTCCGACATTGATCGCAGGCACATTCTTCCGTCGCAGTCGTGTCAGTCGGTATGTACACAGTTATCACTCAGACGGAACAGTCGCGGCGACCATGCAGGAACGCCCCCGTGACGTGTTCGATCGCGTGTTTGGATCGTTCGCATTTTCCGGTGACGACACCGACGCGCGACGAAAACGCCTGAAACGCAGCGTGCTGGATTCCGTTGTTGATCAGTATCGCTTCTACACAGGCGAGAATTCTCCGCTGGGGGCCACGTCTCGTGCACGAGTGGCGGACCACCTGGACCGCATTCGAGAGTTCGAGCAGCGCGCTTTTGAAATGAAGGACAGCCCCAAAGGCGTGGCCAAAGTACCGCCTCGCTCGAATATTGCCCATGGCGGATCAGCTGATCCTGGCGGGCAGGGTATTGATATGAAGCTGAACGATCTGACAACCGAATGGCGACTGATGGCGGACCTGTACGCTCTGGCCATTCAAACAGACCGAGTTCGTTTTGGCGCATTGACGTTTCTGGCGGCCGGCGAGCGGCTCAGGATTACGGGTGACTACGAATATGATGGTCGGCTGGTCTACAGTATCAATGACGCGAAGGACCAGAACGCATCAGGCGACAAGGGCTGCAGCCACGAATGGTGGCACAAGTTCAATGAAAAGAAGTCGAACGAACAGCTGCGAGCTCACGCGCATATGAAGATGCGCGAAGTTGCCTACTTTCTGGGTCGCCTGTGCGACAAAGATTCCGTCGATTCCAATGGGAAGACGATTCTGGAAAACTCAATGATCACTGTCTCTACAGAGTCAGGTGACGGCCGCCACAATGACGTCAAACGTGAGTTGTCCGGAGTCTTCCATGCTATTTCCGGCGCAAATGGCCGTTTCAAAACCGGCCAAATCATGGATGTCAATGCCGAAGGCGTGGACGTCTACAACACGATGCTGACGGCGATGGACACAACGGACCGCCTGGGTCCGCAGGACCGAGACCATTCCGCGGTTGATGCGATCCGCGTGTAGCATTGTCTGAAAAGTGAGTCAGGCCAGCCGATAGCGGATCTCTGTTGGGGTTGCGCGGTGCTGTGAAAAGGCACGCTTTTTCCTGCTGTGGGGCACTTTATCCTGCATTGTTCTTGCCTGACGATTGTGCGAGACTCCCGCATCATCGGTCGTGCTCGGTTTGCCAGCAGCTGCCGCTCCGCGTCTGAGAACCGGTGCTGAACGGCTGTTGGTTAAATCGGCCGAAAGACCTCAAACTTCTGTCATGGTTCGATTTGCCTCGAACGCGTATCGGGAAATCCTGAATTGATGATTCGAGCTGCGCTGAAGAATCCGTATCTGGTCATTGTGATCGTGCTGATGGTCGCCGTGATCGGCGGTATCAGTGTGCTCAAGATTCCAGCCGACCTGCTGCCAACATTCGAAACCTCGGCTGCTCAGATCGTCTGCTTCTATCCTGGTATGCCGCCAGAGGTGATGGAACAGGACATCATGAGTCGCCTGCAGAGGTGGACCGGCCAGTCGTCCGGGATCGAGCATCAGGAAGCCAAGGCGATGCAGGGCGTCTGTGTGGTGAAGGACTTCTTTCATCCGGACGTCAGTCAGGCAGAAGCGTTAAGTCAGGTCAGCATGTACGCGATGAGCGACATGTTCTACCTGCCGCCGGGCACGATCCCGCCCATGGTGATGCCCTTCGACCCTACGGCCAGCGTGCCGTTGTGCCTGGTTTCGGTTTCCAATCCCGACATGACGGACGCGGAGCTTTACGACGTTGCCTATAAGAACCTGCGGAACAATCTGCAGTCGATTTCCGGAGTGATTGCGCCAGCCGTGAATGGCGGAACGCTGCGTCGTATTCTGGCTTACGTGAATCCGGACAAGCTGGTCGCCCACAACCTGTCGATCATGGAAGTGCATCAGGCACTGCGGCGGCAGAACGTTTTGATTCCTGCTGGTAGCGCGAAGATCGGCGACAGTGAATTTTATATCTACACGAATGCGATTCCGGATAAAGTCTCGAAGCTGAATGATGCACCGATCAAGATCGGACCCGGTGGCCAGCCGGTGCTGTTCAAGGATGTGGGCGAAGTTAAGGATACGAAGCAGATTCAGTCCAACATTGTGCGGGTTAACGGTCGACCATTGGTCTACGTGCCCGTGTATCGTCAGCCTGGTTCCAACACGATCGAAATCGTCGACCGAATTCATGAAAAACTGGAAGAGATCACCGCGCGGTTGAAAGAAGAACGACAGCGTCCGGACGGCTCTGACGACCCCAAGATGGTCAATCTTAGTCTGGAAGTCGTAATGGATCAGTCCGTAAAAGTCCGCGAAAGCGTTGACGCGTTGTGGATCGCCGGTCTGTTAGGAGCGTTGTTCGCAGGGGCTGTCGTCTTTTTGTTTCTGCGCAACTTTCGAGCCACACTCGTCATCGTGCTGGCGATTCCGATTTCGATTCTGACGTCGTTAATCGGACTTTACTTCACCGGCAACACGATCAACGCGATGACGCTTGGCGGGCTTGCCCTGGCGGTCGGAATTCTGATCGATCAGGCCATCGTTGTGCTGGATAACGTCGAACGGCACATGCAGATGGATAAGGGCTATTTGCGTGCCGCCCTTGACGGCACTCATGAAGTGATCGTGCCGCTGTTCGTTTCCACTGTTACGTTTATGGTTGTGTTCTTTCCCGTGATCTTTCTGTCAGGACTGGCCAGGTATCTGTTCACACCGCTGGCTGTCGCAGTTCTGTTTGCGGTCGTTGCATCCTTTCTGATTGCCATTTTCTTTGTGCCCGTGGCCGCCGCGAAGCTAATGCGGAAAAACGCAGCAGAAAAAACGGACATTGTCGAAACGGCCGATCAGGCCAAAGGCTGGCTGGTCAACGGCTACCGTGTTCTGTTGCTGGGTTCTCTGAAGGCACGGTGGCTGGTGCTTGCCGTCGCGGCCGGGCTGTTTGTCCTGTCGCTTGGGATGGCTTCCAACACCGGACGCGAGTTGTTTCCGCCGGTCGACTCCGGGCAGTTTACAATCTACGTGCGAGCTCCGTCCGGAACCAAGCTTGAGCGTTCACGCGATATCGTAAAGCAGATTGAGAATGTGATCGTTGAGGAGCTCGGCGACCCGGCACCTGATAATCCAACGGCGGATTCCGTCTATTCAATTACAAAAGAGAGGTATGCCGGCGGCGAAGATCGTGTGCTGACTGCGGAAGAAGTCAAAGCGGCAAAGGCGGATTCCCTCTGCAGCATGTTGATCGCAAATATCGGTGTCCTGCTGGACTGGCCGGCCGCATATACGCCCAACACCGGTGCTATGGATTCGTTCATTCTTATTCAGCTGACACAGGGAAACAGCAACGTTTTTGAAAAAGTCGAAACGCTGCGAACGAAGCTGAACGATCAGTTTCCGGACGTTGACTTTGCATTCGACACTGGCGGCATTCTGACAGCAGCACTGAACATGGGTGAACCATCACCGATTCACTTTCAGGTGACTGGCTATACGCTGGAAACGGCTCACAAAATCGCCGATCACCTAATCGATACGATTGAAGTTGTGCCAGGTGCGATCGACGTTCGAGTCGCTCAGCGAATCGACTACCCCATGATTCGTGTTGAAATCGATCGGGTGCGAGCGTTGGATCGTGGTGTTTCACCCGAAGAGGTGATGAAGTGTCTGGTCAGTTCAACCAACAGCTCGATTAATTTTGACCCGGCCTTCTGGATCGACCCCAAGAACGGCAATCATTACTTTCTGGGAACGCAGTACTACGAAGAAGAAATCAACTCGCTGGATACGCTACGCAGGATCCCGGTCAAGGGTGGCAGCTCCGACAGTCCCATTGTGTTTCTGGAAGAAGTGGCCGACATTATTACCAATGTCACCGGCCCGTCGGTCATCAACCATCGCAATATCACGCGAGTGACCGACGTCTATGCCAATGTCCTGCCCGGTTTCGACCTGGGAACTGTCGTCGGAGCAATAGAGTCTGCACTGACGGCCGATGGACATCCGCTGCAGCTGGAGGCGGCTGCCGACTCACGTGCTGCCGTGGCTCAGTATCCGGTGTGGTTTCAGAATACACTTTCGACGATCGGCCTGAATGCTCCAACTCGATACAAAATTGGTGGAGAAGGATTCACGGGGTTCACTGTCGAACTGCAGGGCGAAATTCGTTCGATGCGGGATTCATTTGTTGACTTTGCGCTGGGACTGGTGCTGTCCACGTTACTGGTCTACCTGGTCATGGTGGCCCAGTTTCGTTCATTCGTTGATCCGCTGATTGTGATGGTCACCGTGCCACTGGGATTCATCGGTGTGGCCTTCGTGCTGACGTTCTGGGACACTCGCCTGAACATTCAGTCGTTCATGGGAATCATCATGATGATCGGCATCGTCGTCGAGTACACGATCGTGCTGCTGGACTTTGCCAATCATCGCCTGGCCCAGGGTGCGACAGTGCATCAGGCCATTGTTGACGCGGCCATCGTTCGCTTTCGACCGATTCTGATGACATCTGTGACAACGATCCTGGCGTTACTGCCCATGGCCATCGGATTCGCAGGGGGAGAAGCAGATGAACCGCTGGCTCGCACGATCGTTGGTGCGGTTATTGCTGCGACTCTGCTGCCTAAGTTTGTCGTTCCCTGCCTGTACGTAATCTTCAAGCGGCAACCAGAGATCAGCGACGAAGAAGTGAAGGCCTGGGCCTGACGCGTTTACCCTGGGCGTTTTAACCCAATAGCGTTCATCAAAAGATTTGATCATGCGAAACTCAACTCATTCCTTTCACGCAACCGGATGGATCCGGGACGTCGTGCTGGCGTCGGCTTTTGTTGTTGCGAGCGCTGCGGCTCATCAGGCCTGTGCCCAGATCGAGACGGTGACCGTTCAGGGGCGTGAGCACCGCGAAGTGATCGAATTGCAGGGAGCTTCCGTGCACGGGTTTCAGGATACTGAGATCAGAGCAAAACTCGGCGGCTACGTCAAAACGATCTGCATCGTCAACAAACTTGAAGTGGACGTTGGTTCGCGTGTGAAGAAAGACGATGTTCTGGCAGTGCTGGACATTCCTGAGATGCAGAATGAACTGGCAGAAAAGAAGGCCGTGGTCGCACAGACCCAGAGTGCTGTGATTCAGGCAGATGCAGCCATCGCCGAGGCTGAGTCAGTCGTGCTGCAGAGCAAAGCGGCCCTGGATCAGGTGAACTCGCGCACCGCTGAAAAAGAGGCGATGCTGAAGCTGAATGAAACCAAACTGCGAAGATTGGCCAGGCTTGCCGCCGGTGGCACGATTGGCCGGGACAACCTTGATGAAGCACGCTTCGATGTGGATGTTGCGAAGGCTTCGCTGGCCAGCGTTAAGGCGGACGTGCAGGCCGCGGTCGCTAACATTCAGGCGGCCGAGGCATCTGTTCGCAAAGTCAAAGCAGACAAAAAGAGTGCCGAAGCGACGGTGAATGTCGCGAAGTCAACGGTGGACCGCTTGAAAACGATGATGGACTACACAGTCCTGCGAGCCCCTTATGACGGTGTCGTGACAAAGCGGAAGGTGGACCTGGGAAGCTACGTGCAGCCTGCTGAAAACAACTCCGCCGCCATGCCCGTCTTTGAACTGACTCAGATCAGCAAAGTGCGAATCATGGTCGCTGTGCCCAACAATCATGTGGGAAAAGTTCAGCCCGGTCAGTCTGTTATCTTTGATTCCATCGGTGGACTGGAAGGCCAGGCGTTCGCGGGGAAGGTAACTCGAACGGCCGGGACGCTGGATCCGAAGACACGAACGATGCAGATTGAAGTCCACCTGAAGAACCCCGCCGTCGATCTGGTTGGCGAAGAGAAGGTGGAGCTGAAACCGGGATTGTACGGCACGCTGACAGTCATTCGCAAAGACTGGCAAGGCGACGATCTGATACCAGTTGTCCCGACAACCGCCGTCGGCAAAGACAGTGCTGGCAACTATTTCGTCACGGTCGTTGAAAACGGCAAGCCGTCCCGTCGTCGTGTTGTGATTGCCTTCAACGACGCAGCATCGGTGGGCATCAGCAGCGGTCTGAAGATTGGCGAAAACGTGGCCAAGTCTGCAGCGCGGTAATTCGGTTTGATGAAATGAGTCGCATTCTGACGGCTTCCTTTTGCGCCGCGATTCGTCATCACTAACAATCGTTCGCATGACGCTTTTGGCAAGGGGCATTTGGGTCAGGAAAGACGGCTTGTTGTTTTTGGCTGTGGTCTCCGTTAGCATCGAGCCGGACTGCGTCGTGCCGGAATTCGTACTGCCGCAACCTATTGTCTGATTCAAAAGTCATGACTGACGTCACTGTTTTGTTAAGTGCAATCGAACAAGGTGAGGCACGGACGGAAGAGCTGTTGCCTATGGTGTACGGCGAACTGCGTCGACTTGCCGGCGACCAGATGAAGCACGAGCGTGCGGGCCAAACCTTACAGGCGACTGCTCTGGTTCACGAAGCCTTTCTGCGTTTGGTTGATGATGCTGAGGCGACGTGGCAGAATCGGCGGCACTTCTTTGGTGCGGCTGCGATCGCCATGCAGCGGATTCTGGTTGAGCAGGTACGACGGAAGAATCGTTTGAAGCACGGCGGCGAACGTCAACGAGTGAATCTTTCGAACGTAGACATCGTCGCTGACACGCTGACTCCCGCAGATGACCTGCTGGCGATTGATGAGGCATTGCAGGAATTCGAGATCAGGGAACCCGATAAAGCAGAGCTCGTCCACCTTCGCTATTTTGCTGGTCTCACAGAAGTGGAGGTCGCGCAGGCGATGGGGATTTCCCGAGCCACAGCGTCGCGATGGTGGACGTTTGCGAAAGCGTGGTTGTTTGCTCGTATTCGGGAGACGTAACGTGCGTTGGCTGAAGAATGTCCGGAAAGGTAACGCGACTTTGAGCTGCGATTCGACATTTTTCCCGATTTTATGAGGCGCTCCGGTATTGGTTGTCGCATGACAGAGTGTTGCGATTAACTTGGTCAGCGGAGTCCACGATGTCTGATGCTCAAAATACTGATGAACCCGACGATTCAGAGCCACATCTGACAGTCCCGGGCCGCGATGGGACGTCATCGATCGCGCCGAATTCGATCGAAGGCGTTTTTCTGCTGGCACTTCAGAAAGAAGATCCTGCTGAACGAGATGCCTAGTTGGGCGAAGTCTGCGGAGACGATCACGAGCAGCGATTTCGAGTCACCGCACTTCTGCGAGCCTATGATGATGCAGGCAGTTTTCTGGAAACACCGGCCGGTGGCCCTCGACCAACCGACGAAATCTCACTCAGCTTTCTAAAGCCCATCGACAAGGAAGGCTGTCTGGGGACGATCGGCCCGTACGAAGTGCTGGAGGTCATTGGCCGCGGGGGCATGGGGCTGGTGCTGCGAGCCGTCGACCTGAAACTTAATCGTGTTGTTGCCGTGAAGGTGCTGCTTCCCGAACTGGCCGCCAATCCCAATGCTCGTCGTCGGTTCCTGCGAGAAGCCCGGGCGGCAGCCGCTGTCAGCCATCCGCACGTCGTCACTATTCACGCCGTCGACGAAGCAAAGGGCGATGGTACGGATCATTCCACGCCTCCGTACCTGGTCATGGAATGCGTCGTCGGACAGTCGCTGCAACAAAAACTGGCCCGCGTGGGAGTGCTTCGACTGGCCGAGATTCTGCGAATCAGCCGACAGATTGGCGAAGGCCTGGCGGAAGCTCATAAGCAGGGGCTGATCCATCGCGACATCAAGCCTGCTAACATTCTGCTGGAGAATGGTGTTGAACGAGTCAAAATCACCGACTTCGGCCTGGCTCGTGCTGTCGACGACATCACGGTAACTCGCACCGACGAAGTCAGTGGTACGCCTCAGTATATGTCGCCTGAACAGGCCAACGGTCAATGTGTCGACCATAGCAGCGACCTGTTTAGTCTGGGTTGCGTGATGTATGCTATGTGTACGGGCCACAGTCCATTTCGCGGTGACAGCCTGGCTCACGTCATCAAGCGAGTCACTCAGGATACTCCCAGACCGATCGCCGAACAAAACGCCGAAGTGCCACCGTGGCTGGTGCAGATTATCGACTGTCTGCTGCAGAAAGACGCAGACGAACGCTTTCAAAGTGCTGAAGGCCTGGTGGCGATTCTGGATCAGCACCTGGCCAGAATTCAGCAGCCGACGGATTCCGGCAGTCATTCGCTGATCAACCAGCAAGTGCCTGCGGCAGTCAATTCCTCGGGATCGCCGCCATCGGAGTCCGCCCCTGCTGTTGTACCAGCGGGTACTGCCAATCGGATCGGGGTTCCGGGCTGGATACAGGGCATCGGCCGCATTCTGATTTCAGTCAGTGTGATCGGAACTGTTCTGATGCTTGCAGATCCGATGTCCCGCGGTTTCATCGGCCGGAGCGAATCGTTGGCCGTGTTTCTCCTGGGCGCATGGCCAATGCTGATGGGAGCCTTCCTGTGCCGCCGGCAGATGACTCGGGAGGCTTTGCCGGCTGTGCTGTTTCTGGGTCTGGGGCCACTGGGGCTGGTGATCTATTTGTTCGTGAGTGACAAGCTGGAACCTGCGACCGCTCCGGACGAGGAGGAAAAGCAACTTCGTCGGGCTAGAGTTCACAAATCTGGTGGTGCATTGGCCGCAACCGGCGGGTTTCTGCTTCTCCTGGGATGCTCCGGTCTGGTGGTACTTGCCACCGGTGTCTTCATTGTCTCGTCTTCCAGTCGTGTGGACCAGCACCTGCATCAAATCGTTATCGGACTTCTGATTGCGGGACTGGTGTTTCTGTTTATCGGGCTGATGCTCAGAGACTCGGGTGATCGCTCGTCGTCTCCGATTCTGTACTACCTCCTGCTTGGGCCGCTGGGCATTGTCCTATGGTTGGTTGACCAAAAAGCGAGAGACCGCCGTCAGCAGATGGAAGTTGCTGCAGGTCGGCCTCTATCACGTCAGCCGGATTGCAGCCACGATTACTCGGCACATCTGCAGGAATCCGTCAGCCGTTCCGTCGCTTCAACACTCACAGATGCGTCGTTCGCTGCAGACTTTCCGAGACGCGCACAGCGACAAACATCAGATTACCGACAGGCCGACGCGGGACAACAGAATGCCGATCAATTCGCCCCCACCGCTTCCCCTGTCTCTGAAGTCGCCAACACTTCCAGAGTCGAAACCGAGACGCCGGAACGCCTGGCGATTCTGGCCACAGACGAGCGTCAGGCGCTTCGTACCGTTCAGAACAGAAGGCAATCTGTCATCGGCATCGTGCTGTCGCTCGCAGCCGGGGCCGCCATCGCTGCGTTCCTGCTGCCGAATCTTATCCTGAGCACAGCGGCAGCCACCGCGCAGGCGCATCTGTTCCGGTTTCCGGCCATCCTGTTCGGCATCTGGACACTGCAGATGCTGGGGAACCTGATCTTCAATCGAAGGCGGGCGCCTGCAAAATATTGGGCCTTGTATTCAAGTGCCGCTTTCAGCGCGATGGCTTTCGGCTGGTTCTGGGCGACGGTTCTGCGAATGCCTGCCACCGACCACTCTAACGTTCTAACGCAGCGAACATTGATCGAGTTGGGATTGCTGCCCAGCATGATCTGGGTTCTGTATTGCGTGTACGTCTATCGCGAACTGCCTGCCTCTGAGGATTCCGTTCATGCGTCTTTGGTCAACAGTAAGCGGACTCGAATTGTCAAACAGCTGGTATCAGCAGTGGCTGTCGTTGTTGTGGCAGGAATCTGGTTTGTGCAGTGGCACGAATATTCGAGTCGCAGGATTGCTGCCGGGGCCGGAGGAATTGTCATTCACCATCACGGCGATCTGAAGCCAACTGCGATCTTCATCGAAGGCCATCAGGTTGCGGCCAGCAAGCGTACCGAGACACTGACATACGTGTCGGGAATCAAGCCCGCTATTTATGATCTGGCGATCATCATGAGCGGCCCATCAAACAGGACCCATACGCTGCGGCAGAAAGTCCGGGTGAAGGCTGATAAGTCCGCAGAAGTCAATCTGCGTCTTCCCATAGAATTAAACGCGGCCGATGATCTTGGCCCGGCGAACAGTGAATACGGTGGTTTGATTCTGGACTTCGCCGATCAATGCCTGCACGTCATGTTGGTGGGCATGGGGCCGGACATGCCGGGCTACTATCCCATGGAGATCCCGGCCGGGCGGCACAAGGTTCCTGTCGGCCGCTATAGCGTGATGATCTTTGATAAGCAGGCGGGCTGGTTGAAAGATGTCCGGTCTCGCCCCAACGGCGACTACGAGAAAAGTTTCAACAATATTGATCGGTCGCTTGGCATTCTGAACCAGTCTCTGAAGTTATACGACCGAGATACCGGCACGTGGTCAGTCGCTCAATACACCGCGGAACCGGGCATTATTGAAATCAAGCCGGTCGAGTTTCAAAGCGTCGTGGCGAAACGAAACTACAGCAAGATTGCCAGTCAGAACGGAGATTTTGAGGACGGCAAGTTCCATCGGTTTCAATGGATGGGAAAATCGTATTCCTTGACCGCCATCCAAGCGCGAATCGTCAACGAACTGCTGGAACGACTGGCTAAGAGCGGAGCTGCAACTCTTGACGAGCAATCTTTGCTGGTTGCCGTTAACAGTCTGAGCTCTCCCGAGGCACAAAACGTTATGGCGATTTTCAATGGTGGTGAACACACGGCATGGGATGAGTTGATCCGGTATATTGGTTCGGAAGAAGATCGTGAGGTTGCGTTGACGGCATTTACCGTGACGGGAATGCCGGATGTTTCTCCACTGGTTGATTCACACGTCCCCGCGCCATTGTTGCCACCGGAAGGACTACCTCCGGCCAATCGCAGTTCCGAAGCCGTCGTCATGTCGGCTCAACCGGCTCGGGGCGAACGCGCGGGAACGCTGCATGTGACGATAGAAGACGACGGTATGCGACTGGCCGTTCGCCGCAAGAGTGCCTTCGGCGGCTATGTGCCCGGTTCCGAACAACAGGTGGACAAAGTCGGGCAGTCACAACTGCGTTTGCATCCTGGTGATTATGAACTTGGCATTCAGGATCGTTTCTTTGGCTGGCCAATGAAGTTTCGCACGTCAAATATAACGATGCAGAACGGCGGTCTCGAAGAACTCAGCGTGAAACGCAATTTGAGCGACCTGCCTCAAAATTATTATCCGTCGGCTTTCTTATGGGACGCAAAAGAATTTCGAGCGTCGAACACCTTCTCGTCGTGGGGACGTAGTCAGATGCTCGCTATCAACATACTGCTTGCAGCCTCAGGTCAATCGTCGTCGACAGCAGATCTGCTCTTAGAGGTGCGTGACAATCTCAAAGGGTACAAGATGGGCATCGTCCTGCCTGCCGAGCCGATGCCCGATACGGTCAAGGATATCCTTGACCCGTTGCCGCCATTTATTGTCCCGGGTGAAGAAGAAGGCACGCTGCGACTGGTTCCCGCTCAGCGAGCAACTGTCAGCATGTCGTTGCTGGACAGTGGCCTGCACGCGACCATCACTGCAGTGGACAAGAATGCCGGAGTGTCAGACCGGCACCTCGGCGGTTTTAAAAAGTCGCCGGTCGAAGCAGAATACCGACTGCTGCCGGGGGAGTACGAAATCACCGTCATCGATGCGCTGGCCTACTGGTCGCAGGTCGACAATAACGGATTTCAAGGCCGAAATCTCACGAACCAGGTTGTCAAAATTAAGCTGGAGACTGATGACCACAATGAATTCACGTTCCGTCGCAATCTGAAGGCTCTTGTTGAATTCGATACGACATCCGTGGAACTAAGCAAATCCCAATCGTTGCATTTCGGTTGGGGCAAACCACGTGGCTACTCGGCACCTTCATACGGGTGCAACCAGGCACAAAGCCAATGTGTACAACGTCTGCTGCAAGCTGTGATCGACGAAACGTACGATGTTTCCGAAGCCGATCTGCAGATGCTTACCGGCCAGCCCATGAACGAGCTGTTCCCCGATCTCACTCAAAAGATTGGACACTGGCTGTTGATCAAGCCGGGCGAACAGCCGAACACATGGCGATTGGCTCCGCTCAGTGAGTAGGCGGAATCCCTGGGCTATGCGTCGTCAGGGATCGGTCGCCCGATGGCCTGCAGCAGCGCTGCCTGAGCTTTATTGTATTCCACAATGGCCCGGAGGTAACTCAGCCGAGCCTGACTGACGGCGTGCAGTGCCTGAATCGCTTCCAGCGGCAGACCTTCAAGACCTCGGATACGCTGGAAATTCATCTCCACCAGTCGTACGGCTTCGCTGACATTATCACGAGAAATGTCCATTCGCTGCCGTCCGGCCCGGACGCGATGCCATGCGTTCCTGACTTCTTCTGCAATCTGGTCCTGAACCTGGTGGCTGCGGAGCACCGCCTCTCGATAGCGACTGCTCGAGTTACCACGCGCAGCCCGTTCACCGAACCCCAGATTGCGGATTTCCCAGACCAGCATCGCATCAATGTCAGCACGCCCGTCAAGGCCGTTGATATTATTGCCTCTGCCTCCACCAAAACCTCCCGCGGAAACTCCCAGATTCAGACTGGGAATGAATGGCCGTAGTTCCTGGCTCCTGTTGTCCGACAGTCGTGCCTGGGCGATGGCGTGTTCCCTGCCAACTTCCGGCCGTGCACCCTGTCCCTGCGCGATCAGGGCGTCAAGATCTGATGCTTCAGGAATCAATTCAATTGGCACCAGATGGTCGTCGGCACTGTACAGCATCGCTTCTGCAGATAACTGCGATGGATCCAGACGGACGATTCGAATCAATTCGCTGGACGCCAGCTTGATCTTCAGTTCAGCGTCCACCAAAGACTGCTGATGATTGGCCACAATCACCTGCACACGTGACACTTCTGCGGGAGACGCCTTGCCGGCGGCGACAAATGCTTCCGTCATCGACAACAGCCCTGCCGCGTCAGACAGGTTCTGGGTACTGATGGAAGCTTCGCCCTGTGCGGATACGAGGTCGAAGTACGCCAGCGCGCCTTCCAGCTGAGCATCGTTAAAGGCGGCCGCCTGGTGAAATTGAGCGGCGCACGACATCTGTCTGGCCACCAGCGGTTGGAATAGTGCGTCAGCGATCGACAGATCAACAAACAGTCGGGCGGGGCCTCCGGCACCACCGGTCAACGGAGCGCCGGCAACTTTGGCACCGCCACCGACGAACAGCGATTTGCGACTGACATCAATCACCTCACCCGTGGTGGCCTGAATCTGTCCTTCATGTTTAGTGGCACCGATGCCCACGTTCAGTGAAGGCAGCCACATGGCTTCTGCGGCAACGACGTCTGCTCGTGCCTGATGAATTCTTTCGCCCGCCAGCTGAACGGCCCAGTTGCGCCCACCAGCAAGCTGCAGGATTGTCGGCAGGTCAACGGGAAACGCTTCCTGCTCAGACGCCGCCGGAGGAGCCGGCGCGGGGCCGACTGGGTCATCGATGATTCCGGTCGAAGCTGTCTGAATGACCGGGACACAGGGATCGATCGAGCGTTCCCGATCGCCGCCGATGCCGTCTTCAGCAACGGCAGTCATCGCGAAATTGCGGGTTGCGACAAATTCCTGTTCGGCGTGGGGACGTTCGGTGCTCAGTATTGTCCTGGATGAATCAGCAGCATTTGTTCCGGAGACTGATGCGAAGTTCAAAGTCTGCCATGTGGGACGAGCCGGATTGCTGTCACTGATGGTGTCGGTCTCGGACAATGTAGCGGACCGGACATGTTCGGCCACAGCATTGACATGTTCAGCCACAGCATCATGCGGGCCGTCATCTTTGCTACTTTGATCTGTGAGGCTTGCGATGCGGCCGGTGCGGGACGAAGTCTGGCATCCTGCTAACTCCAGCAGCATTACAGCCGCCAGTGGTATCTGCCAAAGACGTGTGCGCATCACAGAACCTGCTTCCGAATTGGTGGCAATCCATCGCAACCATCACCGCACGGTGGGACGGGCAAAACCAGTCCCGGTCTGTGCATCGCTTCCAGCGCTGCAGAACCTGATGACGAGGAATAATCCCCGAACACCGTTAAGTGCGGTCTTTTGGAAAGAATCGGCGGAACGGGTCACTCACGCTTGCCGCATGTCCTGGGCACGTCTGTTTCGACTGGAGACCTGTCACACGACGGAGACAAATCGATTCGCACGGTGGAAACGACGGACCCGATTGTTCCGGCAGGGCAAACTGTGCGGGTGAAGATCGACGGGGAAAGCTTCGACTGCAGCTCCAGTATGAGGGCGTTGTGCTTGCGATGGTGTTCACAGAAAACGTGCCCCGTCCGTCATTTGGTGAGCGACACGAGAGCATGCTTCAAAAAAGTCAGAAACTGCGGCTGCTCGAAGTCGTCGATGTGTCCCAGCGATGTGTACATGCTGGTCCCTCCATCGGCTCTCCTGTTGATCCACGCGATGGGTTCAGCGTCGGCACCCGGAATGCTTCCAATCAGCAGGGGGGTTGTCGAATCTGCCAGAGGGCTTACTTTGTACAGCGACCCATTACCGGCCAGCATATCGACGGCCACATGTTGAAGGAAATCTTTCGCGGCAGCATTCTCTGCCCGGGTAAGGGCAACCTGCGGGCCCTCACCATGATGGTTGGTGTAGTTTCCTCCAAAGACCTGGCTGTCGAATTCAACCCAGTTGTCCAGTCCTTCAGCAGGTTCCTTGCCGCGCAGGCAGAATGCATGGCTGGCCGTACGAATTCCGACGACCGGCTTTCCGCTGGCCACGAAGGCTCGCACAAATTTCAGTTGTTTCTTCGGTAACGTCCGTCGCCGCACACTGACCAGCAGGATATCGGCATCAGCGACTACGTCGATGCCGGGCAGGCTGTTGCGATCGTCGACATCGTCCCACACAAAGCTGACTCGAAAGTCGTGACCCAGATGCTCTGCCGCAAACTTCGGCAGTGACTTGTGAGTCAGGTATTCCCTTTCTGCGCACAGCACGACAAGATTTTTTCGTTTGTCCTGTTGGAAGCGAAACTCATCACCACCGATGAAATCGGAACTCAGAATCGTTGGGCACCAGTACTTTTCAGTGTGCTTAACAACCAGATCAGTCCCCGTGAAGTGGCTGACGAATGGAGCCATTTGCGGGTTGTACATGGTGTCGGTCATATCCCGCATCAGGACCACGTTTTGTCCCTGCTGCACCATTTGCCGAATCGAAAACGGCCGCCCCAGCACGCACATGTTGGTGTGCACGCCCATCACTACCACATTGCTGATGCCGCGCTGCTTCATCAGATAAAACGCTTCGGCACTGTCAGTGATGGCGTCGCCGTCGGCGATTTCGATGGCCGGATGCTGACGACTCCAGGCTCGATAGTTTTTGACCGGCGTTACGCAGTCGCAGCCACCATCGGAATCGTCAATAGGCAGGGCCTTCCCTTCGACGCCTGCATCCAGGTGACACCAGTTCTGCAGCGGAATCTTTGTCTCAATCTTCGGTGCCGACTGAGCCAGCTTGCGTTGAGGTGTGTCTTTGTAAAATTCGAGCGTATCGCTCGGACAGTGGATAATCAGAGCACCTCGATTCCGTGCTGCTTTGACGACTCTGTTCATTCTTGCAGCCATCTGGCCGACTCGTTCGGTGGCCTGGGGACACCAGTGTTTATCCCACATGTCGCAGATGACGATGGCCGTTTCCGCGGCTTTCCATTCAACACGGTTCGTTGTTGCATGCCAGCGTCCACTGCCTTGTTCAGTTTCCGTTCGAGACCGAACGTTCAGCTTCAGGCTGGAATCCTGGGCAGCAGCGAAGGAGGCGCATAAAATAAAAACGCTGCAGGAACACACAAGTGAGCGGAGGTGGTTCAGGGGCATCATGGAAGTCGTCCGACAGTTAGCAAATAAAGTCAGCTAAGTAGCATACGGTGAACGGCATCGACAAAACAAACAAGCGTGTAACTTATTGTGCCAGACGTTGTTCGACGTATTACCGGGAGGTCGTTTGTTCGCGCGGGGTGTTGCCCACGCGGTTAAACGACTGCGTGGTATGTTCGCCGGCAATTCGTATAACCGCGTGCCCAACGGGCCGCGTTCTGCCGCTGACGTCGTTGCTACAGCGTGTTCGTTTGCAAGCGGCGCCGTTCCCACGCGGTTAAATGAGCGGTGGCCATCACGACCAGAGTTCTTGGGATGCGATACGAGCACCTTCAGCCAGGTTGGCGAATTTGGCCCAGACGATGCGGGGATGAATTTCCTGTTCGGTCGCTGCAAAAGATGCGAAGCCACAGTCGCTGCCGCCAATCACATTTTCTTTGCCCACGATATTGGCGAACCGAATCAGCCGCTGAGCCACCAGTTCAGGATGTTCGACCAGCGGCGTGGAATGGGAAATCACGCCGGGAACGATGATTTTCCCTTCCGGCAGTTCAACATTTTCCCAGACCTTCCATTCGTGTTCGTGTCGCGGATTTCCCGCTTCAAACAGATAGGCTCCGGCATTGACTTTCAGCATGATGTCAACGATGTCGGACAGATTTATTTCGTGGACTCGAGGCCCGATGTTGATACCGTAGCAGGTGTGGAATCGGATGCGGTCTGTCGGCAGTCCTTGCAACGCATGATTCAGAGCTTCGACGCGGACTTCTGCCCATTTGCGACAGTCATCCACACTCAGATCGGGCTGAGAAATGTAATAGGTCAGCAGGCGCGGATCATCGATCTGCAGAATCAAACCGGAATCCACGATCGCCTTGTATTCTTCATGCATCGCGTCTGCGATGGCGTACAGGTAGGCCTCTGCCGAATCGTAGAATTCGTTGGACTGCTGTCCTTCCACATCAGACGGGGACACGGCCGTCATAAAGACGTCGTCTACATTGTTGTTGGTGGCCGCCGCTTTGACGTTTTCAATTTCACGCTGCAGAGGTTCATGGCCGCAGTATTTGACCGGGCCTGTACAAACCAGTTTCACCGGCTGAGCGACCAGTCCTTCGCGGGACTTTCGATGGGCGTCATAGAATTCCGGAAAGGCGATTGTCTCCCGCGAGTCCACCCACAGGTCTTCTCCCTGTTGCTCGCGCGGTGAGAATCCTTCCAGGCGTTCGGCAATGTACGTCAGGAAACTACTCTTACCCTGTTCGCCGTCACAGACGATGTCGATGCCTGCCTTGACCTGCCCGGCCACGATGTCATCAACCGCCTGCCGGGTGGACGCTTCGAATTCCGCCGTCTCGTATGCTTCGCCACGTTCTTTGGCAAACAAAAGGGCCAGTTGACGGTCCGGTCGGGCCAGACTGCCAACGTGTGTTGTCAGAATCTTTTCGGTGCTGCGTTTCATGGTTTGGTTTCGTGATTATCGTCGTGAAGAGGCCACCATTGATCCAGTAACTGACGCATGTGCGCAACGCGAGGAGCGTGCTCAGCCATTGCTGCGAGGTTTATAGTCTCACGAGGATCTATTTGCAGGTCAAACAGGCTCAGCGTGATGGGTTTTGCTACGGGCCCAGGAACCAGCAGCTTGAAGTTGCCGTCCCGTATCCAGCGACCGCGGACGTGATGCGCCGGTGCCCCCAGTACCTGGGCGTCGTTGGGATAGATGGCTCCGAATGCGGGACGATTCGGAAGTACTTCTGTTCCGGTTGCCGATGGCAGCAGGCTGGTACCCTTCATTTGTGGTGTGATCTCACCCGGCAGCCCAGCGGCGGACAGGATGGTCGGGACCAGGTCCACAGTGTGGACAAGCTGAGAGTGCTCGGCGGATTCTACATGTCCG
>JAQWLN010000232.1 GCA_029247265.1 Fuerstiella sp. | reverse complement strand
GTCGTGGTATCTACGAACAGGCCTGGTTTGCACACGATTCCAGTCGGTCCATCCAGCGCTGGACCTGAATCGCATCGGTGAACGTAGCGCCAGTCGGTACTTTCTGCTGCCCGCGGACGACTCGGCAGAAGCAGCGAAGTTCTTCCGCCATCATGCCCGTCGCTCCCGTCGGAGTGGCGCGGATTTCCAGGGCCATGGGCCATTCAGCACGATCGCTCCAGACTTCGATCGGCCGAGGATTGGGCACAATCTGAGCCGACCAGCCGTCACCGAAAACTTCGGTACGGTCAATTCCTCGAGGTGGCATGCCGGATGGAGTCAGATAGGACGCGGCGAATGACGCCACCGGTCCGTGTTCCCACCGCAGCTGGGCCAATGCAAGATCCACTTCACCGCCAGCGGTACGATGATATTGAGCACTGAAGTGAGCGGGCTCTTCGCAGTCAACCAACACCTGTGCAGAATACAGATCGTGGACCATGGCGGCGTGCAGAGGATTTTCGCCAGGAAAGTCGGCGACGATACTGGATGGGCGATGGCGAACACAATTCATGTACGACATCGGTCCGCGCGCGGAGACCTCGTCGCGCAGCTGTTGAAACTCGCTGTTGAACAGGACGATGTGGCCCATCATCAGGTTACTCGAATCGGGCCGGACCAAACTCTGCAGACTTTCCGCTTCCGGCAAACTGTCGGCCACGGGTTTTTCCAGCAGAACGGCTTTGCCGGCTTCGAGCAATGTTTTTGCGACGGTCACATGAGCCGTTGTCGTGCAGGCAATAACCCAGGCCTCGGCGTTGGATTCCGAAATCGCCTGCTCCAGATTCGTCCAGCCAGGCACCCCGGGAAGTTCTCCGGACAATGCATCAATACTGGCCTGACGCCGAGCTACCACGCCGACCAGATCAGCTTCGGCCAGTCCGGCCAGCGTCAGTGAATGCAGACGTCCAAAACGTCCCAGTCCGACAACACCAATTCTGACCGGTTCGAATCTCTGTGCGTGCATCGTTGCTTCCTCAATGCGTGCGGTGCTTCGCACGCTGCCTACAGCGTATTACGCTGATTCATGGCCACGAAAAACGCTTCGCGGCCTGAAATGTGGGTTTCAAACGAGCTCGAACGAACTACGTGTTTTGAAAGCTGCTTTACCGTTTCGGCCGCGTTTCCAGATCGCCGATCGTCACGACGGGCAGCGGGCCGTCCAGATATCTTCGATCGAACAGGTGCAGCACTCCGCCGTGGGGTTGATCAGACGGGCTTTCCGTGCCCTGAACAAGGTCCAGCTGGCCGTCTTCGTTCCAGTCGGCAACGTCGAAGGAGCAGGCATGATCATAAACCTGCAGATCCTTGCCATTGCTCTGGAACTTCCCATGGGCCTTAAACCGAGGTGCGGTCGGGCTGCCTGTGTTCTCATAATAGTACACCGCCCACAACGTACCATTGATCAGGTCCAGATCTCCGTCGGCGTCCCAGTCAGCCAGTAACGTGTGATTGTCACCGTTGTTGTTCTGACCACCGAACCAGCCGGTCACTGGCTCACCGCTTTCAAGATTCAAAACCGGGCCGCGCGTAAAGTCCAACCGCTGCGGATCGGACTGATCGTTTTTTTTGTGGCAGATATAGAAGGCGTTGTCACGGTCTGAATGAATCACGAGATCCATCGTTCCATCGGCGTCGAGATCTCCGATTGAGATTTTGGAACGCCACGCCAGCTCCTCCGTGCGGCCGTTAACAGTGACGGTTCGAGCGCCGGCAAAGACAGGAGCTGCCCGTGATCCAGTGTTTTCGAAATATTGTGTCTCCCAGCGCTGGCCCGTCGCAAACAGATCCAGATCTCCGTCGCCGTCCCAGTCGCCCATCGTCGGACACAACCAACCGTACATGGCTTCCGTCGGCCCCTGCGGACCATACGTCGACGGTTCTGCGGCCTGCGGATCGAGCCAGTTCGGCATCGATATCGGTGAGCCGCCGGCATTCAGCATGACGGGCGAGTCGAACACCGGCTGCAAGGTTGTGCCGCGATTCCTATACAGTCGCAAGCCTGTGTGGTATCCACCGACCAGATCAAGGTCTCCGTCGTTTTCCCAGTCCACGCTGATCGTGAAGCTGGTCATGATCTCCGGCTCGACCTGTCTGGCGATGCCACGTGAAATCAGTTTTGGATAAGTCGAGATTTTCGAAATGCGTGTGCCAGGGCGGCTCCGAACTGGCGGCGGCAACTCGACATCACCTCGTCGGATCAGGCCGAGAGAATCGGGCAGCGACCGGCGGACGTGAGACTTCGAATTTACGTTTTCGAAGAATTCGCCATTTGAAATTATGTCCAGGCGACCGTCGTTGTTCCAATCGACCAGAATTGGCGAGTCAACCATCTGCACACCGATCTCAATCGGAGCTTCGAACAAGGGCTCGGCGCGACTGCCGCGGTTTTCACAAAAGGTCAGACGTCCGCCCTCCAGAGGCCTATCGGTTTCGTCATGAAACAGCAGGTCGAAGTCGCCATCACCGTCCCAGTCAGCGTATTCGACGGAACCATTGGCATGTCCTCGACCGTGAATGACGAGTCCATTCAAATCCTTCAGCGTTACGGGGCGAGCGTAGTCAACGGTACCGTCTGTCGTCGTCCCTGAATTTCGCAACAGGTCAAAGACCATGACTGCTGTTCCATACGGCGCGACGCCTTTGCTGGTGTCAACTGTGCGGATTCGGCTGACCTTTCGATAACCGACGACGAGATCGACATCACCGTCACCTTCCCAGTCGACTCGGCGTACTCCGCGGGGCCCCCAGGCGTTCCTCTTGCGCAGGATGCCGGGACTGTTTGCTCTGAATTCAGATTCTTCAGTCAGCTGAATGACGTTCTGCGAGGGCTTAAGCTTCCACAAACCGCTTTCGTCGCGTTCGCCCGTGTTCTCCCACCAGGTCAACCGCATTGCCGGGCCGAATCCGTAGAAGTCCGGATCGCCATCGCTGTCCCAGTCGTCAACGAACCAGTTCTGAGGCAGCAGATCTGACTGCAGAAACTTACCAGCGTCGTCCATCAAGCGACGTCGCGGTGCAAACAGAGGCGTCTTGTCTGTCCCGATGTTCTTTAAGAAGTAGACGGCGTTCCCGAGACGCTTTCCGAATTCCTGACCGTGTTCGAACATGCGATAGCCCCACCCCATCAGGTCGCGCAGTCCGTCTCCATCCCAGTCAACGTGAATAAACTGCGAATGCAGCGGAGTAATATTCGCCGGACCGGGTTCGCCGTTATTGAATCGGAACGTGTCGCCGATTCCGATTGGCCCTCCCTCCGTGATCGCCTCGAGGCGCTTTCCGATTTCCTCATGTTTAGTCGTGCCAACACGAAAACAGACATGATACTCAAGGCACGTCGGCCCTGTGCTGCGCCACGCGATCGTTGCGGTTCCTGTTGTTTCCAGATCGCCAGAAACGCTCCGCGGGATGACAGCACCTGCTGCTGCCACGCTGACCGAGTCGCGGCGCACGACTGCAGCGTTGTCCTGCAACAGTTTTCGGAAATCGATCGCGACCGCAATCGGCGAGTTTCGGGGTGTTTCAGCGCTGACGCCGATCGCCACTCGGTACGTACACGGCACGGCACCATCCAGGTTGTTAGCCGGGGCCGACGGGACGCACGCAATAGCAACCGTTGACAGAACGCAAAAGCGGATGATGTGGTTCATGCTGGTGGAACAGTCTGGGGTTTCGCGGGATTGACGGAGTCTGTTTCGTTGACCTGACTCACGATCTGTTTCATCGCGCTGGCTAGGACTGTGGTTACTGTCCCGACCCACAGGAACGTATATCCTTTCGCTCGAAGAGCAGCGGAGTCGCACCCCGCCCAGACTTTCTTGTCAACAGCGTCGGCGGCGGCTTTCACTCGATCCAGCGCTGCACCAAATCGTTCGTGCTCCGGATCCCAGCAACAGCCAAGATCTGCTGACAGGTCATAGGGGCCGAGGCCCAGTGCAGTGACAAGTGAATGTGCTGCAATTGCATCAACGTTGTCGACGCCGGTCTGCGATTCAATCTGGGGGATGATGATGAAGTGATCTTCGAATTCTGTTTTCCATGTCTCATATTGAAAATTGTCCAGCCAGTAGTTGCCCATTCCCCCAGGACGTCGACGTCCTCGCGGTGGCATCAGAATCGCGTCTCGTACCTGATCCAGTTGTTTCGATGATTCGACGTTGGGAATCAGAATCCCGCACGGCCCCAGGTCGATCGTTCGGCGCACGACGCTGATTTCACACGAAATGGTTCGAACCAGAACCGGAAAACCGGCGAGTCTTCCAATCTGACAGATGTGCGAGACCAATTCGTCGGAAAAGTCGCCGTGCTCACAATCAATCACCAGGTAATCAAGCCCTCCCTGCCGGCAAATTTCCACCAGGAACGGCCAGGCGTGATCCGTCGCCATCAGTCCGATGACCGGCTGCCCGGTCGCAAGTTGTTCTTTCAGGCGTTTCGCGGTAGACAGCATTGTGATTGATTTATCCTTAAGTCGCTGGCAGCACCAGCGATTTTATAGACTTACATTTCCGGGGCGACCGGCGTGGGCGAAACACTGTTTTACAGGGGGGGGAGTGCCGCAGAGAATATAACAGAGCACCTGGCAGATTCGAATCGTGTCACAGCGTTGGCGGACGCCACCCGAGACGGTCGTATGGGGAGGAATCATCGTTCGTCCGTTCTTACATCCGACCGAGAAAAACATGGTGCTCTCTCACATGCTGGCCTATTGTTTCATCGCTGGCCGAATTGACCGACAGCTCATAAAATGCGGTGGGCAGGTTTCAGACCTCGATTGGTACATAACCGTTTTTCTTGTGTAATTGACTGCGAATTCGCCGACCTGCGGCCGCAGATTTCCGTTTAAAGCCGTGGAACGCGTGGCTGAGTGATTCGAAAACTCGTTCCAAATCTCTGAATTAAATGCGTTGGGGCTTTCCGACAGCTTTGTTTGCGTTGTGGCTCGTTCCATTGATCGGGTTTCTGCTCGTTCGTGCGCACTTGAAGCGTCGCGATGCCGCACGGCAATTTGTGGAGCAGCCCATGGTGGAACGGCTGCTGCCGGCGTTCGATGCTACCCGCGTCTGGCTGAAGGCGATTCTTGTGATGACAGCCGTCACTTTGCTGATCGTCGCGATCGCCCGACCAAGATTCGGATTTGACCTGAAAGAGATTTCCAGTCGAGGAGTGGACCTGTTCGTGCTACTGGATGTATCGCGGTCTATGCTGGCGGAAGACGTGAAACCCAATCGCCTTGAACGAGCCAAGTCGGATATTCTGGATTTATTGCAGCGATTGGAAGGGGACCGCGTTGGATTGATCGTGTTTGCCGGTGCCCCGGTCGTTCAGGTGCCACTGACAACTGATCAGGGTTTCTTCAAGATTGCTCTGGAAGACGTTGACAGCGACAGCGCACCACGGGGCGGCACGTTAATCGGTGACGCGATTCGCAAAGCGCTGGAATCGATGGAAGCCCGTTCGGATCGGGATCAGGCGATTGTGCTGATCACTGACGGTGGCGACCAGGATTCATTTCCAGCCGAAGCCGCAAAGCAGGCCGCGGAACGGAATGTTCGCATCATCACCGTCGGTCTCGGCGATACGTCCGAAGGTGCTCGAATTCCGCAGCGAGCCGAGAGTGGTGGTCTGACCTTTGTGCAGCACGAGGGGCAGGAAGTCTGGTCGAAAATGGACGAATCACTGCTTGAAAAAATGGCGACGACGACTCTGGGTGCCTACGTTCCCGCACGGACGTTGAGCTACGACCTGGGACAGATTTATGACGATCAACTGGCACAGCTGACTCAGGGAGAGATAAATACGGAGCAGCGAAAACGCTATCGCGAGCAATATCAGGTCTTTGCGATTCCGGCGTTCCTGCTCCTGCTGCTCGATTTGTGCATCCCGGGGTATCGTCGACGATCAATTGTTAAACGGGAGTTGACAGCGTGAGTCGTTTTTCATTCATAGCTGTAGTGGCAATATTGTTGCTGCCGGCATCGTCCGGTGCCGACACGCCGGATGCCGCCGTGACCAAAGTGCGCGATGGCATTCAGCAGTTTCGCAACAGTGAATTCTCTCAAGCTGAAAAGTCGTTCGCTGAAGCAAGTGAAATAGCCCCCGAAAATGCAACGATCCTGTTTGACGAAGCATGTGCTGCACTTGCCGCCAAAGATAATGATCAGGCAAGAGAATTGTTTCGAAAGGCCGCTCTGGCAAAGACTTCGACAGTCAGCCAACAGGTTCACTACAACCTCGGCTGTCTCGAAGCAGATGCAGCCCGTGAAAAACTTGGCGACGATCCGGTCAGTGCCACCGGTGACGTCAGAGAAGAATCCGTTCAGCTGATGCTGGCCGCTGTTCGCCACTATCGCGACACCCTCGCATTGAACGCACAGCACAGGGATGCTCGGCATAACCTTGAACTTATCCGGCTGTATACCAAACACATTCAGTCACAATGGGCGGAACGAGACAAGCAAAAAGATCGCGAAGAAAAGAACCTGTTGCAGTTCCTGAAGATGATCGAAGAACGCGAAACGCAGCTCCGCACGACCATAATGGCTCTGGCCGACGAACCGGATTCCGTACAGAAACGGCAGTCGGCCAAAGAAACGGCGGACGGTCAGAGAACGCTTCAGGAAGAAATCGAACCACTCAAACAAAAAATCGACGCTGAACTGCAGGCATCGCAACAGGCAGCCGGAGGTCCTCATTCGGCAAGTCCGACAAGCCCCAGCCAGCCAGGAAGCCTGGTCCAGCCGGGAGGTGCAGCTCAGACGTCTCCCCCGGACGAGCAGATGGAGCAGGCTCGCCAGTTGTTGCACCAGCTTACGGACGAGGCAGGTCAAAATATGCTGATTGCCGCTGACGCACTGGACGCGGAGGATTCGGCCGCTGCTATCGCAGCGCAAACGGAATCTCTGATGCTGCTGCACCAGCTGTACATGGCACTTGCTCCGTATCCGGAAATTCTTCAGCGTGCCATCAAGCAGCAGCAGACCCTGCTGGGGGACGACGCTGAAACGGACGAGCCGCTGGCGCCTTCCGAAGATGACTCGGAATCGCTGGAAGCAACGGTATCTGCGGAAGGCCGCGAACAGAAAAGCGGAAGCACTGACGATGCCGACGCGGCAGCGCTGGACGCCACTGACATTGCCGCTGTGCCGGATGCCGCAACTAACTTCGAGCTGCTACGGGAAAGTCAGTCCCGGATTACTGACTTTAGTCGTATGTTGTCACTCAAGGCAGAGGCGGAATTGCCACAGGTTCAGCAGCAACTGCAGACTTTGCGACAGGCCGCACCTGCGGAGCCGTCCGAGCCAGATGCTGCCACGGCAGACGACGAAGATGGAAATGAGAAGGAACTCTCGGAAGAAGAAGCTGCGGCAGAGGCGCAGCGGCAACAGTTGCAGCAGCAACTGAAGCAGGCCGAAGGTTTGGCCAGGTCAATGGAACTGGCCGTCCAGCTGGCACCTGAAGCTGAACAACATTCGCAGGCGGCCGTTGACCGGCTCTCGCAGCAACAGGAAGCAGTTACCGAGCAGCAGGAAACTCACCGAATTCTCAAGCAGATTGCCGAGCCATTGGTGGACGAGGATCAGGACCAGCAGGATCAAGATCAACAGAACCAGGACAACAACGAACAGGATCAGCAGCAGGACGAGAACGGTGATCAGGAAGAACAGAATCAGGAAGAACAAAACAACGACCAGCAGCAGCCGAATGAAGAACAGCAGGATGCACAGTCAAAACAGGACAAGGCAGAATCCGTTCTCCGTCAGGCGCGAGAACGTGAACGACAGCACAAGGATCTTCAAAAGCAACTTCGGGCGATTCTTGGGCAACGGATCAAAGTTGATCGGGACTGGTAGATGTCCACGTCTCGTTCCCGCGAGTACGATTTTTTCAGGCTGCGGCACCGCCCAATTTCGACAGGATGCCTTACTCGATACTAGACAGAATGCAGATTTCGGCTCGAACATTGATGGCCAGCTCGTTAGTGCTGCTGCAGATGGCAGCAGCGAGTTTGACATGCGCTGCGCAGGAGCCGGAAATTGTTGTTGAGGTGGATCAACAGCAGGTGTACGAGGGAGAATCGATCACCTATCGAATAACTCTCAACCACGTGGAAAATCCATCATCGCCGAAGCTGAGCGGATTCGACAGGTTTCAGGTGGAATCGCTGGGTGAACAATCATTGAATTCGCAGCAGATCACCATCATCAATGGTCGTCGCAGTGAGATTATTCGTCGCGGACAACAATATAATTATCGTCTGACGCCTCAGCAGGCAGGGCAGTTCAACATTCCGGCACCCACAGCGGAAGTAGAAGGCCGGACTCTGAAGGGCCGCGAGATCCCAATCAGAGTCATCGCTCCTGCTGATCAGGATGTCGTACTGCTGAAAATGACGTCCAATAAAACGACTGTTTACCCGATGCAGTCCTTTACCGTATCACTGACGATTGGCGTACAGCAGCTGCCGGGGGAACTGAGCGATCGTAGTCCGTTAAGTGTTCAGGGCAGCGATCCTGTCAGCTTATCCGTTCCATGGCTGGACGACGACCAGGTGCCGTCAGACCTGGCCCCGAAAATTGCCTGGGAAGATGTGATGAATCCGCTGATCAGCCGCTCGAGAGGCGGTCGTGGCAGTTCAGATGGAATGCGGGTCAACAACATCGGCAGTCAGTCCGCGTTTTCGATATTCAGCCGTGGCGCAATGGTCTTTCTTCCGCCGTCCATTCGCACGACTCGTACCAACGGGAACGGCGACTCGATTCCGTATGTCGAATACACTTTCGAACGAGAGTTTGTGCCGCAGGCGTCCGGCAGCTTCAGCTTTGGCCCGGTGACGATGAAAGGAATGTTCGGCACAGAACTGTCCGACGGCAAATTGAACGGTGAACAGGTCTACGCCGTGGCGAAGGCCATCACTGTTGTCGCGCAAGACATTCCGGTGCAGGGACGGCCGAGCAGCTTCTGTGGAGGAATTGGTGTCTTCAATGTGACTGCCAGCCTGACTCCGGCATCCGCCAGTGTCGGGGACCCAATGACACTGTCGTTGCGGGTCCGAGGCGAAGGCACACTTGCTGATGTTCGCCCGCCGGACATTTCCAGTATTCCGGAAGTGTCTCAGTTCTTCAGAACATATGACGCAACGGAAGCGACACAGGGCAACGCTCGCGAATTCACATACAGCCTGCGACCGCTGTCTGCCGACGTGCAGGAATTTCCTGCAATCCCGCTTTCGTATTTCGATGTCGAAAACGAAAAATATGTCACTGTCAGTACAGCCGTTATTCCTGTGGCCGTTGTGCCCGCTCGGCAACTGGCTGTTTCCGACATTGTGTCACAACAGGTGACGAGTGCCGACAAACAGCTGGAAGTCAGCGACGCCGGTATTTTCGCCAACCACACAAATCTGCAAAATCTTCGTGGCAGCGAAGTGTCACTTGGCCGATGGCTGGCCATTTGGTCCGGGATGCTACTGGCATACGGATTGGCCAGTTTGGGCATCGTTCGCTATCAACGAGTCCACAGTGACCTGTGGGAACGCCGCCGAAGATCGGCAAAATTGCGGGCGGCGGAGTCGCTGACGACTGCAGAACAGCATCAGAGCTCCGGGAAGAAAGAATGTCTTGATGCCATGAACCATGCGGTGACTGGACTGATCGCTGACTTTAATCGGATTTCAGATGCCGGAATGACCTCACAGGATGCCGCGACTCGGCTGCAGGCGACTGGGGTGGACCTTAGTCTGCAGAACCGCACGACTGATTTTCTGGATACCTGCGACGCCGCTCGCTACGGCGCGACTGACAACAGCACGTCAGAATTGTTGCAGGAATGCCGACTTCTGGTCAGCGATCTGGGCCGTGAGTTGGAGAAGCGATGCTGACCCAGCCACCACACCAGAGGGGATGCGTTCTGTCATTTCTGACTTTCCAACGTCGCGCTGCCAGCCAAACAATGGGTGGTACGGTGATGCGGTGTGCCAACCATCGGTTGACCAACGTATTGTTGCTTGCAACGGTCGTTTTCTCGGGGTGCGGGTCACCTCCGGACCTGGCAACGTCGCGCTTGTTTCAATCGGCCGAAAAGAGTTTCTCGGATGCCGAGTCTCCCGAAGATTTTGCCGAGGCTGCGGCGGTCTATCAGGAGATGCTGGATAATGCATTTCGCAGCGGCAGCGTCTTCTACAATCAAGGCAATGCGTGGATGCAGGCCGGCGAAACCGGCCGTGCCATCGCTGCGTACCGACAGGCAAAGCGTTATCTTCCGCGTGATCCTTATCTTGACGCCAATCTGCGCACGGCTCTTGCGGGGGCACAGTTACAGCCAGACCGTTCCTTACTTGATTACGTGTTTTTCTGGCAGGCCGCAGTCAGTTATTCAGAGAAGCTGATCATCACAACCGTGCTGCTGGCGATTGTGCTGCTGTTTGCAGTTGCCTATCAGTTGAACAGGCAACGGATCGCCGTAAAACGGACGATGTACGCGTTTCTCATGCTGTTGATACTGTCCGGTGCCGCCGTCGGTCGAGACTGGCAGAAGTACGAAAAAACGGTGAGGGGTGTGATGACCACGGAATCGAACGCGAGAAAAGGTGACTCGGAAACCTATGAACCGGCATTCACACAGGCGCTTTCCGATGGGACGGAATTTGAGGTGATCACTCGCCGGAACGCGTGGATTCACGCCAGATTCGGGCAAACCGGTACCGGTTGGATTTCCTCGAGGGACTGCGTCACGTACTGATCGTTCAAACGGTATCATCCGTGGACAGGTCCGCCAAAAATTATCAGATCGACTTTTACGCCGATCACGGATGGCCTACTGTTCGCACGCTTTCTGTCCATGATCTCAACATTCCACAAGCAGTCAGCAACATGTCAACGAATAAGAAACGCGTACTGTTCCTCTGCACAGGGAACTCCTGTCGCAGTCAGATGGCCGAAGGTTTCCTGAGGGAGCTTTTCGGTGAACGATTCGAAGCGCTGTCCGCTGGTGCAGATCCGGCCGGGTATGTGCATCCTAAAGCGATTGAGGTGATGCACGATGCCGGCATCGACATTTCTGAGCAGACCAGCAAGCATATCAATGAGTTTCTGCCACCGCACGGGCAATTGCCTGACATCATCATCAGCGTCTGTTCGAACGCCGATGAAAACTGCCCGGTCTTTCCTGCGAACGTTGAAAGATGGCGGTGGCTCTTTGACGATCCGCACCATGCCGCGGGAGACGACGCGCAGAAGATGTCTGAATTCCGTCGAGTACGTGACGAAATCCGCGGTCGTCTGAGTCAGGAATTCGCGGGCTGATTTCGACATCAACAGACTGTGCCAACATCAGGATTAAATCACCATGAGCTTTTCATCTCTTCCGCTGAGCTACTGCACGAACGTTCATCCAGGCACCACGGTCGAAGAAATCATCAGCGGGCTGTCTGAGCACGCGTCCGAAGTACGCAGACAGCTGGATGCGCCAATGGCGGCCGGGTTGTGGCTTTGCCGTTCGGTTGTGTCGGAACTGCTGTCTGACCAGGCCGCTCTTGAGCGGCTTGCTCAGACACTCTGGCAGCACGACTTATGCTGCTACACGTTGAACGCATTTCCGTATGGCGACTTTCATTCGGAACGAGTTAAAGAACAGGTCTACCTGCCGGACTGGGCGTCGACCGAACGGCTGAACTACACCAAAGACTGTGCGCGAATACTTGCGGAACTATTGCCGGAAGGCAGCGAGGGCAGCATCTCGACCGTGCCACTGGGCGGACGAATGAACCCGACGACTGCTGATTTTCAGGCAATCTGTTTTCACAATCTCATCGTGCTGGCCAAGTGGCTGAAGGAACTGCATGAAAGTACGGGGCGACTGATTCGACTTGCGATCGAACCCGAACCGCTGTGTGAAATGTCGTCGATTCCCGACGACACGGTGCCGCTGTTTCGTAGTTTGTTCGAGATGGCAGAAGCTCTGGGAGATCTTCCGACCGTTCAGGAATATATCGGGTTGTGTTTCGACGTGTGTCATCAGGCAGTTGTCTTTGAAGACGTGACGACCTCTGTCAATCAGGTCGTATCCAGTGATATTCGAATCAACAAAGTTCACATTACAAATGCCGTGGAACTGCAGAGCCCGTCGAAGAATACAGCTGGACGCGAGGCGCTGATCAATTACGTTGAGCCACGCTATCTGCATCAGACATATGCGAAAATGAGCGACGGAAGCATCGTCAATCGACTGGATCTGAGCGCAGACGATATTTGTCGAGACCCTGCGGATAGTTTTCTGCAGGCCGATGTCTGGCGCGTTCACTTTCACGTCCCGGTGTTCGCCGACGAACTGGGCCCACTCAAGACGACCCGGCCGGATCTGAAGGCTGCACTGCAGGCGATCATGGAACTTGAATACGCGCCACACCTTGAGGTGGAAACGTATACCTGGCCCGTCATGCCTGAACGCGATACAGACGCGCCCTCGCTGTCGTCTCAGATTACTCGTGAGCTGAAGTCTGCATACGACCTGCTGCGGGAATACAGCTGAACGACGACGTGGCATATCTCTCGCTGTCGGTCCGTGAACCTGGCGGCCTCAGGGAATGAGCGAATGGTACCGTGCGCCCCGGCGCGAACGAAGTGTTTCGTGAAGGATCGGTCGTGCGGCCCACGCAATTCAGCTGATTGCGTCCTGCCGCAGCCAGTCAATGAGATCGCCAACAAATTGATCCCGGACCGATTCGAATTCCAGAGTGTGCTGTGCGTCCGGGTAACATACCGTCGTCAGATCCTTGGTGCCAAATGTTTTTGCTGTCAGTATGGTTTTTGTATTGTCTATAATCTGATCGCGGCCGGCCAGCATCAGTAGCGTTGGGTGGTGAATTTGATCTGCGTGCCGGTCAACGATTCGGTCCAGGTCACGACCGGAGTTCAGAAATCCACTGGTCACAAACCGCAGAGCCAGCGGATCATTATTGATGAATTCCTGACGCTCCACATTTGCCGTCATCAACCGTGGATCTTCCAGCGGAATCGCTACGGGCTTGTGCCGCAAATCGTGATGTCGGGCAAATTTCAACTGCAGCAGCTGCCACCGTGTTGGACGTATCAGCGGCTTCAGACCTGGATACAGCAATACCAGGCGATCCACGAGGGCAGGTGACGCACATGCCAGGGCGGCGGCAAGTTTTCCGCCCCAACTAAGGCCCAGCAGCGACAGCGGAACATCAGGATGTTCGCGGCGGACAAGCCGCACAAGCTGGCGAATGTCCTGCAACAACCGTTCGCCATGATCTGCATGACCGCGGCGAAACCCGTTTAAACCTGCACCTCGCCGATCCGCAAAAAATACGTCAACCCCAGCCTCTGCCATTTGCTGCGAGGAATGCTCGTACCAGCCGGAGTGGCTTTGAATCCCATGCAGTGCTACTACGACGCCCCGCACTTTCTCCGATGCCGGCCAGTGTCTGAAGTGCAGTCGGAGCCCGTCAGAAGCGATATAGGTGCGTACAGTCGAAGTACTCATGGCCAACGCAGTACACACAAAGATCAGAAACAGGTGAACACGCCATTTCTGTCCGGACACACAGACAGAAAAAAATGCCAGGGCGCAACATGACAAAAATGCAAACGGGAGAGAGAGTCAATCCGCGATTCCTGTATTGCACATCAGCTGAGCATCGCGAGCTGGCCCGGCCGACACGTCATCGACAGGTAAAAAAATTCACGCCGGACAAAACTGAACTGCAGATTCAGGACAACTACCATGATTCACGAAATATAGGTTTCTGAGGCAAATCGATGCCGGGTTTTCTTTCCCAGGTCAAGCGTCTCAGCATCAGCCTCTTCGTGATCCAGAGTTTCCACTCCAAGAATCTCTACCAGATTACGCTCGATTGTTTCGCAGATTCGGTCAAGAGGCAGATCGTCGAGGCGCCGAGGATCAAATGGATTTTGAAGTTCCATTCCAATTCGATCGAGCGATAGAAGTGGATAGGAAACCAGCATCACAAATATCGGCACCAGAAAAATGCTGGTGGAAAACTGCATGCCCACCACCGTTGTGGCGAACTCTTCATATTGAAACTGACGCAGCAGTGCGAATGGCAGAGAAATCAGAAACATGAAGATGAAACGTTTCACCTGAATGCCAGAGGAT